>JAAGZR010000015.1 GCA_024206155.1 Aliivibrio sp. | reverse complement strand
TAGATTACAGATAAATACCCGATCAACCACCGTACATAAGCCTTTTAAAACAGAAGGTTAATAATTAATTTTATAGTTAATGAATTAGAAACAGATCAAAATGTTTCCACCCAAAAACACTAAAGGACACCCATTCACACTCACGATCTGGAGTAGACCAATAGCTAAATCTGGATGAAGATTTATTACACAATGAGGTAAATAAGGAATTTTGAGGGTTATTGCGACGGGAAATTTAAATAAAAGTGTTGATATAGGGATGATATTTTTTGTCATTCTTAGCGCAATATCTCAATTTTAAGATGACTATACTCCACTATTGGACGTATCTTTAATTGAATGCTAAGTGTTTAACTAAGAATTGAAATGGATATTATTGTTTATAGCGCGATTTTATGAAGGTAACAACACAGAAGAAATAAGGGAGGAATAAGATAAAAATAGATAAGAGGGATTAATGTAAAAAATTCACTAACCTTTGTTATATAAGGCTTTTATTAAGTAATGATTAACTATCTACCCTACCATTGCATAATAAGCAGAGTTTACCACCTGCATCTGAGCCATACGATCATGCATTACCTTAATCGGTTCACAAAATGCCATGTATTTTGTTGGATTTAGAGCAAATGAGTCCATATCTACAAGCATACACATACTGGCACACTCGTAATTCTCAACAATAATGAAGTGCCCTTCTCCTAAATCGTTCTTTAGGGACACCACTTCCCCCTCTTGAGGGAAATAACCTTGACCTTGAGGCTCAAAGAACCAGCTCTTAGGTAACATTGGTTTGTGAAAGCGTTTAGCAGCAACACAATTAAGTGCAAGCTCTACTTTGCGAGGTTCTGATAGTGGAAGATAGGAAATGTGTTCTACGAACATTTGATAAGCAGAGGCATCATCAACAGAGAATTTGCACGCATCAAAAGCACCGTCAATAAGCACTTTAGAAGGAAGGTTTACACGGAAGACCATGTCCATACCTAAATCGAGCATTAGAGATTGTGCTTTATTGTCGTAATACCAGTTCCATGTATCACTTGGTTTAAGCATTATCATTTCTCTCTTGAAAAAATGGGAAAAACCCTTCGATAGCCAATCACCAATGTCTACAAATTATGCTGAAAATTCATCTATGTTTTCAGTCAAAATAATACTGGTGTAAATAATCATTAATTTTACAATAGGTTAGCAATAAATAAAGGGGAAATTTTCATTCCCCCTTCCGTTTGAACAGTCTGTAATCAACTTTCGCTACTTTTTATAACAATTAGATATTATTCACAATATCTTTAACTAATGCTGGACCTTTATAAATAAAGCCAGAGTAAACTTGAACCAGATCTGCACCAGCCATCATCTTCTCTTTTGCTGCAACATAAGAGTCAACACCACCTACCCCAATGATTGGTAAAGAATCACCAAGCAGCTCTTTAAGACGACGAACGACTTCTGTACTACGAGTTTGAACAGGACGACCACTTAGCCCTCCCATCTCCTCTGCATGCTTCATGCCTTCAACCATAGAACGATCTAATGTGGTGTTTGTTGCAATCACACCGTCAATTTTATACTTCATTAAAGAGTCAGCAATTTGAGATAATTCACTATCATCTAAATCAGGTGCAATCTTCAAAGCGATAGGAACATACTTACCGTATTTCTCAGCTAACTCTTTTTGTCTATCTTTTAACTGAGAAAGAAGATCATCCAATGCTTCGCCGTATTGAAGAGTACGCAGTCCTGGAGTATTTGGAGATGAAATGTTTATCGCAATATAGCCTGCGTATTGATATACCTTATCCATACAAATTAGGTAATCTTCCGTACCCTTTTCGATTGGGGTGTCTTTATTTTTACCAATGTTAATACCGATAACACCGTCAAATTTTGCTTTCTTTACGTTCTCAACTAAGTTATCAACACCTAGGTTGTTAAATCCCATACGGTTAATTATTCCTTCCGCTTCAATAAGACGAAATAAGCGTGGTTTATCATTACCAGATTGAGGACGCGGAGTTACGGTTCCTACTTCAACAAACCCAAAGCCCATTGCACCAAATGCTTCAATACATTCGCCATTTTTATCAAGGCCAGCAGCTAAACCAACAGGGTTTTTAAATTGAATGCCCATGACTTCAACAGGTTTAGAAGCCAATTTTTGACGATAGAATAAATCGAGAGGAGTGCCGGTGAAACGTTTGAAATTTTGAATTGCTAGGTCATGTGCTTTTTCAGCATCAAGTTTGAAAATGCCAGCTCTGGCGATGCGGTATAACATTGTAACTCCAAAATAAGTCCCGTATAAACGGGGAGTCATTATTCACTGATTTTATTCACAATTCAAACTTAATCGTACTTTATTCATCATTATTTATCGCAATAAAATAAACCGACATCAAAGGAAAGAATAAAGATTCACAAAAAAGGGTTAAAAATATAGATTAATGAGAAAATTATCGGGGTAATAAAAAAGGAAAGTGAATTTTTATCTACTTTCCCATTTATTATGCAAACGTTTGTCTGAGCTTAGTAATCAAACAATTGGTTATTTAGTTACGTTTGATGTGCAACTCAAATTTAGCAAGGTAAGCTCCCTTAACGCAACCGAGAATTTAGCAAATTCATGAACAGAACCGACTTTAAATTCATTTAAAATATTATCCCAACGCCCTATTGAAACCGCATTCTTTTCACACCATTCTTCAATTGTACTTTCCACAGATTCTGCATCTCTATATTCAGTCAGAACCAGCTGTGTTAGTTGGCGTTGCTGCCAATCTAAATCTTCACGGAAAGAAGCTCTAGCTAGTGCTTGCCAATGGTTATCAACACCTTGGTTATTAATCTGCTTTAAGAACCAATGCAAAGATAACTTATCACCGAGAACATAGTATAAGCGTGCCGTGGTAGATACCGGTTGTTCCATATCTACAGCAACTGCTGAAATATCCATTGCTGAATATAAGCTGCTTAAACGTGCTAACACATTACCTAACTCACATGGCACCCCCATCTCTAAATAGTGGTTCGCTTGTTCAATATGCTCCACAACTTCTTCTTTCACTAAGTAACTATCAAGGTTCACTTTAATGTCATTAACCGCTGGCTTATATTTCTCAATAAGCTGCTGAATCGTCATGTTTTGTGAACCATTACGGAGTAGCCAACGCGTTACTCGGCGGACAGTTCGTCTCATTGCAAATAAAGCTTCATATTGCGCTTCAGCAGTTGAGATATTATCTAAGCTACGAATTTGCTTGAATAAATCCCCAAACTCAAAAATAGCTCTTGTTGCAGAGTATGCGTTAGCAATATCAGTGACACTGTAACCCGTTTCTTCTTGCAAGCGAGTGATGAAGTTACAACCCATTTCATTAACCATCTGATTTGCTAGACACGTGGCAATGATTTCTGAACGTAATGGGTGACTATCCATCTCTGCTTTATAGTTACGTTGTAACTCAGTTGGGAAATACGTGGTTAGTAACTCAGCATGATATGGATTGTTTGCAATGTCATCGCAAGCCAACTGCTCTTTAAGTACCATTTTTCCATAAGCAACGAGAACTGAAAGCTCAGGACGAGTTAACGCCTGCCCCATTTTCTCACGTTCAATCAAAGTTTCATCATCAGGGATAAATTCTAACCCACGATCCAATTGACCTTGTTTTTCGAGATGATGAATAAAACGGATCTGCTCTTTAACTAATGAAGTTCCTTGTTGCTCAGTCACAGAGATCGACTCTGATTGGCAATACGCATCATCAAGAACAATCTCACCAACTTCATCTTCCATTTTCTCTAGCAGAACATTACGTTGCTTGTAAGTTAGATCACCATTAGCCATTAAACCATTTAGCAAGATCTTAATGTTAACTTCATTATCTGAGCAATCAACGCCGCCTACGTTATCAACAAAATCAGTGTTAACACGGCCACCTTTTAGGCCATATTCAATACGGCCTAGCTGAGTCATACCCAGGTTTCCGCCCTCACCAATTACTTTTGCATTCAGCTCTGAGCCATTGATACGTAAGGAATCATTTGCTCTATCACCCACATCGGCACTGGTTTCTTTTTCTGATTTAACGTACGTTCCGATCCCGCCATTCCATAACAGATCAACGTCCATCTTCAAGATCATTTGAATCAAATCGTTCGGAGCTAAAGACTGTTTACAAGTACCTAGCATCTTCTGAATTTCAGGAGAAAGATCTATCGACTTAGCACGACGAGAGAAAATACCACCACCTTGAGAAATTAGATCTATATTGTAATCCTCCCAACTTGAACCAGGAAGTTCAAACAGACGCGCACGTTCTGGCCATGAAATTTCAGAGTTTGGGTTTGGATCAATAAAGATATTCATATGGTTAAATGCCGCTTGAAGGCGAATATGTTTTGATAGCAACATACCATTACCAAACACATCCCCCGCCATATCACCGACACCAGCAACGGTGAAATCAGTCGTTTGACAGTCAATTCCCATTTCACGGAAGTGGCGTTTAACCGATTCCCAAGCCCCTTTTGCAGTAATACCCATGGCTTTATGGTCATAACCGTTTGAGCCACCGGAAGCAAATGCATCACCTAGCCAGAAGTTGTACTCTTCTGAAACTGAGTTCGCTAAATCAGAGAAAGTTGCCGTACCTTTATCTGCTGCTACAACCAAATACGGATCATCATCATCATGGCGAACCACATTTTGTGGTGGTATAACCTCACCTTCAATAATGTTATCTGACACATCCAACAGCGCTCGAATAAACTGTTTGTAACAGCGTTGACCTTCAGCAAAGATATCATCACGGGTTGTGAAGTTATGTTGCTTTTTACAAACAAAACCGCCTTTTGCACCAACAGGAACAATAACCGTGTTTTTCACTTGCTGTGCTTTTACCAAACCAAGTACTTCGGTACGGAAATCCTCTTGGCGATCTGACCAACGTAAACCACCACGAGCCACTTTACCACCACGTAAATGCACACCTTCAATATCTGGTGCGTAAACAAAAATTTCAAATGTAGGCACTGGTGCTGGGATTTCAGGAATATTTGATGGTTGCAGTTTCAACGATAACCATGGTTTAGGCTGACCGCCTTCATCTTGTTGATAATAGTTAGTTCGTAGCGTTGCAACAATCATCTCAACATAACGGCGAATAATTCGGTCATCATCCAAGCTTTCTACTTTATCTAAGCTTGCATAGATAGCATCAAGGGCTTTCTGTTCTTTTTTCTCAGACCAATCAGCTTTTGGATCAAAGCGTAATTCAAAAAGCTCAACCACAGATACTGCTAATTTGGTATGTGTTGATAATGTATCTTCAATGTATTGCTGACTGAATGGGAAACCCACTTGACGCATATAACGAGCATAAGCACGTAAGATAGTCACTTCACGGCCAGAAAGACCAGCGCCAAGTACTAAACGGTTAAAGCCATCACTCTCTAATTGACCATTCCAGATCTGTGCAAACGCTTCTTGAAAACGATCACGAGCTTGACGAAGATCGACTTCTTCAGAACCATTGTGGATCATAGAGAAATCTAAAATCCAATCCACCGAGCCATCACTCTTCTTAACGGCATATGGAGATTCACCAATAACACGCAAACCTAGGTTTTCAAGCATCGGCATGACGTCTGATAGATGAATTGGTTCATCACGGTGGAAGAGTTTCAATTTAACGTTCGCAGAGCCTTTTTTCTCTTCTTGCGGACGATAAAATAGCATTCCAAGTTTGTTATCATCACTTAACAGCTCAAGACGTTCAATATCCGCCACTGCTGAACCTGGAAGTGTCGCTTCTTTGTATGAGCGAGGAAATGCGCTTTGGTATTTCTTCGCTATTGCAGTTCCTTTACTCTCACCTAAGTTAGCCACAATCACATCACATAGACGGTCATCCCATGTTGAGGCAGCTTCCATTAAATTATTTTCAATATCTTTCACATTAATGTCGCCGTTATTGTTGTCTACACGAATAATGTAATGCGTTCTCGCTAACGCGCTCTCAGAGAAAAACGTCGTAAATTCAACTTCTTGATTAGAACCAAAATAGTTTTTAAGAATACGTTGAGTTTGACGACGAAGCTCTGTGTTATAACGCTCTTTAGTTACATACACCATGCATGAGAAGAAACGACCAAATGGGTCACGACGAACAAATAAGCGTAACAAGTCACGGTCTTGCATTTTAACAACACCGGTACCCACCTCTAACATCTCTTCCTCTGTTGCTTGGAAGAGCTCATCACGAGGATACGTTTCAAGGATATTGCTAAGTGCTTTATAAGAATGCGAGCCTTTAATATATTGGCTTGTCTCTAAAATACGTTCTACTTTATTGCTTAATAGCGGAATATTAGACACACTTTGGTTATAAGCTGTTGAAGTGTAAAGCCCAGTGAAGCGATGCTCACCAATCACCTTGCCTTCTTTATTTAAACGCTTAATGCCAATGTAGTCTGTATAGGCGGGACGGTGAATTCGAGATTTAGTATTTGATTTTGTTAAGATTAATAAATCTGATTTTTTCGCTGCAGCGCGTGCTGAAGATGGCATCTCTGACAGTTTTGTCATATGAATACGAGAAGCCAGTGAGAATAATCCTAAACCAACATCTGCTGTTGGTGTTAATTCATGATCGCCTTCCACTGCCGTTAAATCAAAATTCTTGTACCCCATTAAGGTAAAGTTATGATTTTGAAGCCAAGTTAAAAACTCAATAGCTTCATTCACTTCTTCTTTTGCTATTGGGGACTTACTATCTTTAAGCTCTTGAATTACCGAGGTTAATTTATCTGACATTGGTTGCCATTCATTTACTACACGGCGAATATCTTCAAGTACCAACAGTAATTCAGCTTGAAGCGTGTCCATTTCAGAAAGATCACTCATGTGATCAACTTCGAAATGAAATAACGTTTGTTGCATTTTTCCATCACTACTGCATACCGAAATAATCTCACCGCTCTCATCACGAGTAAAGCAATGTGGACCATGCAGCATAAAATGACTTGTCATATCAAGACGAGTTAGCGCCATCTTAACCGAATCGACTAAAAATGGACTATCAGGCGCAACAATCTCTACCACTGTATGGGTTGATTGCCAGCCATCTTGGCTTAATTTTGGATTAAAAACTCGAACCGATATATCAGAAAGATTTACATCAGATAAATGGTTCCAAAGACTAAGGGTTGCACCGTACATATCCGATTCATTACGTTGCTGTAAATCATCATCATCAATGTTAGCAAATAAACGCTGAGCAAGTTGCGTTACTAGGGACTGTTGAGGCATTACAAGCTTTTCAGCAATGAGAGCGTACACTTTCTCAAGTAGTACTGGAACGATAGGATCACGCGTCGTCATAAAGCGAATGCTCCGTTTCTTATGATTAGAATTATTTATATAGTGTAGCAGTTGATACTGCTTATACGCCTCAAATTGTAAGGATAATATGGATAAAACGTTATGACTTTTTTGCGTGCTAGATGCTTTATAGTTAGAAATGTGATTAAGGTAGAGGTTTATCCTACTTGCTCAAGATTTACAAAACGATTATTTTGATCTACCGTTAAACGAAAGCGACCTTTAACACCTAATTGAGTTAAAAATGAACGAAATCGGGACGCAGGCAATTGCAGCTTTAGTCCCTGCTCTGTCATTACCATAACAGTACTTGCTACACCTGAATAATGACTCAAAAAAGCCTGATACGTCACATTCATTCTAAAATAATAAAATTTGTTCATTTACCTAATATCTTTAATAATTGAAGTGCATATTGTGGCGCTGAAATAAAAAAATGGCCAGTAAAATACTGGCCATTTTGATTTCACTGTAACGATAAGCTCAGCATATTATGCTAATGCTTTGGTTACCTTCTCAAACAGATCTTTGGCTAAATCATCAAGATCAGCTAAACGCTGAAGTTGAGCTTTCATTAGATCCTGACGATCACTGTCGTACTTCTTAAACTTCAATAATGGATCAATTAAACGAGAAGCCACTTGTGGATTACTTTCGTTTAATTCTAGTAATATATCACCTAAGAAAGCATAGCCTTCGCCTGATTTAGAATGAAAATTAACAGCATTGTTGGCAGCAAATGAACCGATTAAACTGCGAGTTCGGTTCGGGTTCTTCAAGCTAAATGCTTTATGATTCATCGTATCTTTGATAATGTTCAAAACATCAATACTTGGATTAGAGCCCTGTAAAATAAACCACTTATCCATAACTAAACCATCATGAGACCACTTGGCACTGAAATCATCCATTAATGTTTGGCGGATAGGAAGTTCAGCCGCATTTGCAGAAACCATGGCTGCCATAATATCTGTCATGTTATCTGCTGTTTGATATTGAGCTTGAACTAACTCTTCACCAATGTCTGTTTTCGCTAAGTAACTTAATGCGCAATTACGCAATGCACGCTTACCAATCGCATCATGATCAACCGAGTAATTACCCTGCTTTAAACTATGATAGGTCGCAGAAAACTCATCATGAAGTTCCTCGGCCAGTGTCTGTTTAATAAAACCAAGCGCTTTATCAATCGCGTCCACATCGACAATATCAAACCAACCAGTGATCTCGTTATGGCTTGGTAACACAAACATCTCTGCAATAAATGCTTGCTCTAGCTCGGCATTTAGCAATACGCCACGGAAAGCATCAACTACCGCTTCTGGTAATTCAAGTGCTTGAACATTTTGTACATTAGTAATATTTGTACGAATATAATTCGCCAATAGCATTTGTCCAGCATCCCAACGAGCAAAGTCGTTTTGTGCGTGTACCATTAAGAAAATCAACTCTTCATCTGAGTAAGCATAGTTTAATTTAATCGGTGCAGAGAATTCACGAAGTAAAGAAACAACTGGTTTTTCAGTCACTTGCTCGAAAATAAAAGTTTGTTCTTCTTCAGTTATATTTAATACATTGCTTACTTCTTCATTGTTACGGCGTAATTGAACAACTGAGCCATCTTGTGCATATAACTCAATATCAAAAGGAATATGCAATGGCAGTTTTTCAGCTTGATCTTCTGTTGCTGGAGTACGTTGTTTAACCGTTAAAGCGTATTCATTTTTAGCATCATCATAAGAAGAACTCACGGTAAGTACAGGTGTACCTGACTGGCTGTACCAACGACGGAATTGAATAAGATCGACACCTGACGCGTCTTCCATTGCTAACACAAAATCTTCACATGTTGCTGCTGTACCATCATGACGCTCAAAGTACAGTTTCATCCCTTTTTGGAAATTTAATTCACCTAATAAAGTATGCATCATACGAATAACTTCACTTCCCTTTTCATATACTGTAAGCGTATAGAAGTTATTCATTTCTATTACTTTTTCTGGACGAATTGGATGTGCCATTGGACTTGCATCTTCTGCAAACTGGGGACCACGCATGATACGAACGTTATTAATTCGGTTTACTGAACGAGACCCAAGATCTGAAGAGAACTCTTGATCACGGAAAACCGTTAAACCTTCTTTTAAACTTAATTGGAACCAATCACGACAAGTAACACGGTTACCAGTCCAGTTATGGAAGTATTCATGGCCGATTACCGCTTCAATACCTAGATAATCAGTATCTGTTGCCGTTTCTTGTTTTGCGAGTACAAACTTAGAGTTAAAGACGTTCAAGCCTTTGTTTTCCATTGCCCCCATGTTAAAGAAATCAACCGCTACGATCATGTAGATATCAAGATCGTACTCAAGATCAAAACGATCTTCATCCCACTTCATTGAGTTGTTCAATGACGTCATTGCATGAGGAGTACGATCCAAATTGCCTTGGTCAACATAGATTTCAAGTGCAACATCACGGCCTGATTTAGTTTTATACGTATCAGTGAGTACGTCAAAATTACCCGCAACTAAGGCAAAAAGGTAAGCAGGTTTTGGGAATGGGTCGTGCCAATGAACAAAGTGTTTACCACCATCAAGATCACCTTGACTAATACGGTTACCATTACTTAACAAGTGTGGGTATGCCTCTTTATCTGCAATCACTTTTGTTGTAAAACGCGCTAATACATCAGGGCGATCAAGATAATAAGTAATTCGACGGAAACCTTCCGCTTCACATTGAGTGCAGAAACCATCGCCTGATTTATACAAACCTTCAAGCGCTGTATTTTCTTGTGGATTTACTTCAGTAACAATAGTAAGTGTAAAATCACCACTCACATTATGAATGATTAGCTGCGTGTCAGATAAAGTATAATCTTTATGGTCGACATTATTTATTTTCAACGATACCAATGCCATCCCTTCCCCTTCGAGAAGAAGATCAGTTGACTGTTTTAGTCGTTGTACTTTTGAAGTCGCGGAAATGAACGTTTTTGTATCATCAAGCTCAAAAACTAAATCGATGTCTGAAATGGTGAATTCTGGAGATTGGTAATCACTGCGAAATTTAGCCTGGGGTTGTTGGCTCATACTATATCCTTATTATGTCTATCACTTTAAAAACAGAATGAGTGATAGTTACTATTTAACCCTCTTATTTTCGCATAAGATCTAATAGATTTGTTAATAAAAAGAGGTTTAGTCTCATATTTTTATCCTTAGAGTTACATTATTCTTCCATTTATAATTCACTGCCTTACTAATAATGCGTACATACCAAACTGTTCATTTTTAATCTCTAGTAGATCTTCCATTATATGAAAAGTAGATTCTTGTTCACCTTCTTCATAAAGTAAAACTAAATCATTATTCTCAAGATAATAGTAGCCAATATGGCGATTTGATTTTCCGGTGTGTGAGATCACTTCAAGTGAAAATATAAAATCAGAACGTAATTTTAAGTTTAGCGATTTCACATTACTTGCCATAATGTCTTCACCAGAGAGTAATTCAGAATGCCAAGAACCGATAATTCTTTCAGGCACTACCTTAAAAAATTCAACGCCATTGAGATAAAGTCGATTATGGCTGACTTGATAACGATAAATTTCAGACTCATCTTCATTTCCTCCAAAACGAATACTGTCATGAGAGATCTCAAAAACTCCTTCCCACTCTTCAACCGTATTCGATGCTATTTCTATCATTTCAATACGAAATTTATTATTTGAACTTAAAGATATATGTAAGACATCATAATCATTTTCTACATGAGCAGGCTTTAAGAAATACCAATCACCAATTAAAAAAGGATTTGAAAAATAAGTCAGTGACCTACGATCTTCTATTGTCATACTTTCATCTGAAGCAAAGGACGTAACAGAAAATAAAAATAAAAATAAAAATAAAAATATTGTTTTCATACAATGCTCCATTTCATACTAATTTAGCATTCAAAATCGGTATAACTTATGAGTGAATACTTTCATAACACCAAACGGAAAATCTGCTCACTAATACTTAGTAGTAAAAATCGGCAATAAAAAAGAAGACTTAACTAGATATCAAGATTAGTATCATTTTAGTTGGCATAATATAAGCCTAGATGAAAAACCATACTTTGCTTTTATTTTGGCAAAAAAAAACAGAAATCCTAATAGATTTCTGTTTAAAATAGCTAATAAATATTACTTATTAACACATTATTTTTGATTCATTAACGCTAAATCAATCGTAATTGCGACGGCTTCATCAAGATACGCATCAGGAACTTCATAGTCTTTTGGAATATCATCAAGAGTTTTAAATTCTTCTTCTTTAAGAATTTTTTGTCTCTCATTCACTCTTTTAAGACGGCGTTCATCTGTTTCATCACCTTCTTTCTCACGAACTTTTTTATTCAGTGAAATCGTTGTAATGTCTTTTTCCGCTTGGTAACGTGCAATGTCTTCCTGAATAAAACCAAATTCTTCATCCGTTTTAATTCGTTCTACATGCTTTTTCGCTAATGGCTCAATCGTGTTTTTAATCTGATTGGTTTGTGAATACTCGGCAGCTTTGATGCTGTCCCAAGGAAGTGCATTATCCTCAACGCTTTCCCCCGTTTCTTTTGGATCAATCGCCGTAGGAAATGCAATATCAGGAACAACACCTAGATTTTGCGTACTACCGCCATTGATTCGATAGAATTTTTGGATAGTGTATTGAACATGACCAAGAGGTTTATCAAACAGATCATAAATATGATTTAACGATCTATGTTGTTGAACCGTTCCTTTACCAAAGGAATTTTCACCTAAGATTACAGCACGACCATAATCTTGCATTGCTGCAGCAAAAATTTCAGAAGCAGATGCACTGTAGCGATTCACTAATACTGTCATTGGACCAGTATAAGAGATCTCACCATCAGTATCAGCATTCACATTTACTCGACCGTAACTATCACGAACTTGAACTACTGGACCGCCAGTAATAAATAATCCAGATAATGCCGTAGCTTCAGTTAATGCACCACCACCATTGTTACGTAAATCAACAATAATGCCGATAATATCTTGTTTTTTCAGCTCATCAATCTGTTTTTTCGTATCTTCAGCTAAGCCAACATAGAAACTAGGTACTTCTAATACCCCAACTTTCTTGCCATCTTGCTCAATAACTTCAGATTTTACCGCTCTATCTTCTAAGCGGATCTTATCTCGAACAATTGTGACAGTGTAACTTTTTGAATCTTTACCTTCTGGCAAGATCTCAAGATTCACTTTTGTCCCTTTTGGTCCTTTAATAAGTTGAACAACGTCATCTAAACGCCATCCAATCACATCAACAATTTTTTCACCGTCTTGACCGACACCGATAATTCGATCACCTTCAGAAAGTTGTTTACTTGTTAATGCTGGTCCACCAGCAACTAATGAACGAATTACGGTGTAATCATCGGTTGCTTGTAATACCGCACCAATCCCTTCTAATGAAAGATTCATTTCTGATTGGAATTGCTCAGCATTACGTGGAGATAGATAACTGGTATGAGGATCAACTTCACGTGCAAATGCGTTAATATAAAGTTGGAATGCATCTTCATTATGACTCTGAGTCAAACGCTTAAGTGCATTATTATAACGCTTGCCTAGCATCTTTTGAATTTCTGGCCAGTCTTTCCCTGTCATTGATAAGTTCAGAGCATCATATTTAACACGTTTACGCCACAGTTCATTTAACTCAGCATCATCTTTTGGCCAGGCCGCTTTAGAGCGATCTAACTCAAGAGATTCATCAATCGTATAATCAAACTCTTTATCTAAAAGAGAAAGTGCGTAGACATAACGCTCAAAACGACGCTTCAATGATAAATTATAGATATCAAAAGCCGCTTGAGTGTCCCCAATCTTTAATTGATCGTCTAACTTAGTTGATAACGGGGCGAATGAAGTAAGATCAGCTTGAGTGAAAATATTCCTATTATAATCAAGCATATCTAAGTATCGCTCATAAATGGCAGCTGAAAAGTCATCATCCAATGAGAAATGCTTATAATGAGAACGCGTAAAACGAGAAGTAACACGCTTACTAGCAGTAGCATGCTGTGTTTCTGCGGTTAATACTGGTAAGTCAGTTTCAGAATACTTGGCGTCTAATACCTTAGCTTCAAGTGCGTGCGCAGAAGCTGCTAGCATAACGCCAGCAGCAATCAGCGAGACTCTTAATCGACAATTCATGCGTCGGGAGTGCTCCTTTATGAACGAAGATTCTCCGCTTTAACAACCATTTGAAGGCCGTTTGATAAGCGAATTCGTACATCATCCTTGTTAATTTCAACGATTGTCGCAGGCATATTACCTTTACCCATGTTAACGCTTACGTTATTACCAACAGTAACTTCATCTGCGTTTAGAGCACGAGTTTCAACCGGCTTTTCTACTTTCTTAGCGGCAGCAGGCTGAGGGCGACGCTTAGGTGGAGTAGCAGCACGAGCTGTTTTCTTAGCTTTTGCTTCTTCTCTTGCTTTTTTGGCTTGTTCTTTACGACGAGCAGCAACTTTTGACTTGCTCTCATCTAAAGTCATTTTAGCGTGTTGAATGTGCTCTTCTTCTAGTTCACCACAAAGGTTACCATCTAAATCAACACGAGATGCACCCGGCTTAACACCGTGTAGGTAACGCCAAGAAGATGTGTATTGACGCAAACCAGCACGTAGCTGAGTTTTACTTACTTTAGGATCATCGCTTAAACGTTCAGCTAGATCTTGGAAGATACCAATTTTAAGAGGTTTAGCTTCGCCTTCTAAAATAAAGCATTTCGGGAAACGCTCAGCAATGTATGCAATTACTTCTTTGCTGTTCGCTAATTTTTCAGAGTTTTCCATGTAGTTTCCTGATAGTACGGTTCAAGCCGTATTTCGGTTTATTTCTAGTAAAGATATTCCGCTATTATAGATACTTAAGCGTGAAAAACCACTACTGAAAGAAAATTAAAGTCTCTTTTCTGCTTCTTTCATGAAATCAACCAGACCTTTTTCATCAATTTCGCTAAATCGTGCAATATTTGGGCTATCTATATCTAATACTCCAGTCAATACGCCATTTCTATAAAATGGGATCACGATTTCAGAATTACTGGCTGCATCACAGGCAATATGACCAGAAAATTGGTGAATATCATCAATACGTTGGACTGTGTTAGTAGAAAAAGCGGTGCCACATACCCCCTTTCCTAACTGAATTCGAATACAAGCGGGTTTACCTTGAAATGGGCCCAAGACTAACTCATTTTCTTTATATAGATAAAAACCTACCCAATTAATGTCGTCCAGTTCCATATTTAATAACGCACTAAGATTTGCTAAATTAGCTATAAAATCAGTTTCACCATCAATTAAGCCGATCGCTTGCTGTGTTAATCGCTCGTAATACTTCAATTCCATCTTTATATTTTTCCTCTATTTATACCAATCACTTGCGACTCTATTTATACTGAGTACAATGCCGACGGAAAGATAATAATAGGAACCATTCTCACCATGAGCAATACTACTCTCCCTACAATTAACTGGAATTGGTTATTTGGGCAAGCAAAAACCTATAAAAGCCGTTTGGTTGTAGCAAATATCATCGCCATTGTCGCGACACTTATCAGTGTACCTATCCCATTACTCATGCCACTGATGGTAGATGAAGTACTATTACACAAACCGTCAACGGGTGTTGAACTATTAAATGTAATGCTGCCTACCCATTGGCAAGGCCCAATAGGCTATATCCTATTAGTTCTTGTCATGGTCATTTTAATGCGAATTGTCAGTCAAGTTCTCAATATCTATCAAGGACGACAATTTAGCTTAGTGTCCAAAACCATTACCTATCAAATACGACTTCAGTTACTCGATAAATTAAGTCGTATCAGTATAAAAGAATACGAATCACGCGGTAGTGGTGGTATTAACTCTCATATTATTACAGACATAGATACGATCGATAAGTTCCTTGGCCCGACATTAAGTCGTTTTATTGTCTCTTTTTTAACCGTCATTGGCACAGCAGGCGTCCTTCTGTGGATTAATTGGCAACTTGGCCTATTTATTCTTTTAGTAAACCCCATTGTTATCTATTTCTCTCGAAAATTAGGTAACCGAGTAAAAGATCTTAAAAGAAAAGAGAATCAATCTTACGAGCGTTTTCAAACACGTTTAATTGAAACCTTAGATGGTATTTATCAATTACGAGCATCAAATCGCGAGCGTGCATTCTTGGAGCAATTAAAAAACCAAGCCGATGACATAAAATGTAGAGCCTACCAATTTACATGGCAATCAGAAGCGGCAGGACGACTCTCCTTTCTTCTATTTTTACTTGGTTTTGAATTATTTAGAGCCGCGGCTATGGTCATGGTATTACTCAGTGATTTAAGTATTGGTCAAATGTTTGCCATATTTAGTTATCTTTGGGTAATGCTTTCACCAATACAAGAATTATTAAGTATTCAATTTTCTTGGTATGGTGCATCGGCAGCGTTAAAGCGTATTAATCATTTATTACACATAGATGAAGAGCCAAAAATAGAATCTACAATCAATCCATTTGCTGAAAATAGTGCAACCGAAATACAAATTAACAATATTGATTTTAGCTATAACGATGAGTGCCAAGTATTAGATAACCTATCATTAACCATTCGTGGTGGTGAAAAAGTTGCTCTTGTAGGTGCCAGTGGTGGCGGTAAATCAACATTAATTCAGCTACTATTAGGGTTATATCGGCCTACTAATGGTGAAATATTATTTAATGGCCACAATACACAAGACGTCGGATTTGAAAAAATTCGTAATCAAATCTCAGTGGTATTACAACAACCTATACTTTTTAACGATACATTAAGGCATAATCTGACACTAGGTTCAGATTATTCAGATGATGCACTATGGAATGCGCTTGATGTAGCCCAACTACAAGACGTAGTAATTCAATTAACGGATGGGTTAGAAACTCAAATTGGTCGTCAAGGCGTAAAATTATCTGGTGGTCAAAGACAACGTTTAGCCATTGCTAGAATGGTGTTAACGGATCCAAAATTTGTCATTTTAGACGAAGCGACGTCTGCTTTAGATACTGCAACAGAAGCTGCATTGCATAAAGCATTAAGTGACTTCTTAGTTGGACGAACCACCTTAATTGTGGCTCATCGTTTAAGTGCAGTAAAACAAGCAGATACTATTTATGTGCTGAATGATGGTAAAGTATCTCAATCTGGCACACACAATGAACTGGTTACACAGCAAGGACTGTATCAAACGCTATATGGATCAATTCAAAGTTAATGAATCGGACAACAACCGTGGAAGACGCTAAATTTCGTCGCTGCCACGGCTGTGATCTGGTCGTAGAAATAGCTAAGGTAGCGAAAAAGCAAAATGCTCACTGCCCTCGCTGCAATACTCAACTCTATCGTGGTAACCGTATTTCATTAAATAGCGATTTAGCTATCGCTGTTGCTGCGTTATTATTGTTTATACCGTCCCATTTTTTTCCTATGGTCACCATTCAACTTTTTGGTGTAATGATCCCTGCAACACTTCCCTCTGGGACAATTACCTTAATGAGTGAAGGGTTCCCTATGCTTGGCTTATTAATTTTATTTTGCAGCTCGATTGTGCCTTTTCTTGTATGTAGCTCAGTGGTATCCGCGCACCTAGCTTTACGAAGAAAGTGGTTTACTCTCTTTAAACTAAGCGTATCAACTATTCAGTATTTAAAAGATTGGATGATGCTAGATGTCTTTTTAGTTAGTTTGGCTATCGCTTGCTTTAAAATTCAAGACCATGCTGATATTTTTGTTGGGTCTGGCCTTTATGGTCTTGTTTTACTTCTTTTCGTTACCTCACTTTTATTAACTCATGTAAGTGCAAGGCGCTATTGGCGCGCATGGCAAAGAAAACATCAACAAAAGATTGAAGCACCTATTACTAGGCCTGAAACCTCAATCCATTGTGAGCATTGTCATTTCACTCAACAAGGTGGTACTCATTGCATCCGTTGTAAGCGACCTATTCACTCAAGAAAGCCAGATTCGATACAAAAAACGTGGCTTTATTTATTAACTGCGACCATTTTTATCATACCTGCTAATGTACTTTCTATTTCGATTCTGCTAACCAATGGTAAGCGACTAGAAGATACAATCTTTTCCGGCGTTGCTGGATTAATTAGAACGGATATGTATGGTATCGCCATTATCATTTTTGTAGCAAGTATCGTCGTTCCTGTCGCTAAAATTCTTGGTTTAGGTTACTTGTTATTGTGTGTTCAATTCAAACGCTGTGTATTCCATCGACAAAGAATGGCGATATATACTGCTGTGAAATGGATTGGAAAATGGTCAGTCATGGATTTATTTGTAATTTCTATTATGATGACATTGATTGATCGCGGACAAATTTTAGATTTTACTCCAGGCCTTGGTGCCGTTGCCTTTGGCTTAGTTGTGGTATTTACAATGCTGGCCGCTGAAAGTTTTGATTCTCGTCTAATTTGGGATAATTATGAGCGAACCGACAAATCTTGATTCTACTGTTGAACAAGTAAACATCAAAAATGAACGAGGAATATCCCCACTTTGGATATTACCTCTTCTTGCACTTTGCCTTGGTGGGTGGCTCGTCTATTCCGCTATTATTGAAGCGGGCCAACGCGTTCAAATCTATTTTGAGGATGCTCAAGGGCTAATCGCAGGGCGAACAACCATTCGTTATCAGGGTCTTGAAGTCGGGATGGTTAAAAATATCACCTTATCTAAAGATCTTTCTAACATCTACGTTGATGCTGACATCTACCCAGAAGCCTCTAACTTATTAAGAGACAATACACAATTTTGGCTTGTTAAGCCGCAAGCTTCGTTAACGGGTATTTCAGGACTTGATGCTTTAGTATCGGGTAACTATATTGCTATATTACCTGGAAGTGGCGATCTAAAAACAAAGTTCACGGCTCTTGCCAACTCACCCGCTATTCAACCTGACGCTACCGGATTAAGCGTTACCTTACGCTCTAAAGACTTGGGTTCCATTTCTGTTGGTTCAAAGATTTACTATAAAAAAATCCCTATCGGTGAAGTTTACAATTTCAAACTAGACCAAAAAACCGATAATGTACGAATAAAAGCGCTTATCCAAGAAGAATATGCTCACCTAATCACCTCTAAAAGCCGTTTTTGGAATGCCAGTGGCGTAGGTGCAAGTATTGGATTTAATGGTGTTGATGTTCAACTTGAAAGTTTATCAGCCTTAATTGGCGGGGCTATCGCAGTAGATTCACCAGATGATGGTATTGCGATTGAAAATGGAAAAGAATTCCGACTATACAGCAATATCAAAACTGCTGGTCGTGGTATTTCAATTAAAATCACCCTACCAGACAATAACCAAATCAGCCCAAACGGCTCGGCTATTATGTATAGAGGCCTTGAAATTGGCCAGATTAACAGTTTAAAACTGTCTGATAATAAAGAAGACATCATTGCATCAGCAACGGTTGAACCCGCATTTATCGATTATTTAAACGATGGCTCTCGATTTGTTCTAGAAGAGGCAAAACTTGGCTTATCTGGTGTCGAAAATATTGGCAATCTTGTTCGCGGTAACTTCCTAACCTTAATCCCAGGTGAAGGTGATAAATCTCGATCATTTACAGCCATAAGAAAACAAGAATTGATTAAACAAGATACAAAAGCAATCACCTTTTCGTTATATGCAGATCAATCTTTTGGTTTAACACCAGATACTGCTATCTCATATAAAGGCATAAAAGTAGGCTCAGTGACTCAAGTAGCATTGGTTAATGACAGAGTTAAATTTGATGTTATGATCCTTGAGAAGTACAAACATCTCATTAAATCAAACAACAAATTCTTTGTTTCTGGCAGTGTGTCCGCAGAGTTAACTGACTCTGGCGTAAATATCGATATTCCACCAACACAAGCCCTCATCTCCGGTTCAATTAGTTTTACTAGTGAAGGTAAAGGCTATAAACACAAAAGCTATAGTTTATTTAAAAATAGTTCACTGGCTGAACTTGCAGAATTTAAAACAGTAAAAAGCACAGAGTTGACACTGTTTAGCCCAGAGCTTCCTCCTATTACGAAAAACAGCCCTATTCTCTATCGCAACCTTGTTGTTGGTAAAGTGACAGACTTTGACTTAGGTAATGATGGCGTAAACATTAAGATCAATATTGAAAAACAATACGCACACCTAATCGTAGATAACACCGTATTTTGGAATTATTCAGGAGTGAATGTTGAAGCCAGTTTAAGTGGCGTTAATATTCAAGCAGCTCCATTAATGTCGATGATCCGCGGTGGTATTGGCTTTGATAATATGCAAGGTGTAGAAAATAAATTAGGTAAAAAATGGAAGCTGTATTCTAATTTATCTGAAGCCCAAGGGTTTGGTCGAATTATCGCATTCACTGCAAAAGACAGCGATTCAATCTCTAAAGGAACACTCATTAAATATAAAGGTGTTTCTGTTGGTGAAGTCAGCAAGGTATCACCAAACTTTACACAAAATAATGTTTATATACAGGCGCGTATTTATCCTGAATATGTTAATCAAATTGCCGTTTCTGGCAGCCATTTCTGGGTAGTCAAGCCAAGTATTAGCCTATCTGGAGCTGAAAATCTCGATACTCTACTAGGTAGTTATATTCAAGTAGCGCCAGGTGGCGGTAAAGCAAAAACACAATTTTCACTCTCTGACCAATCACAAGGTGATGATTTAGTCACTTATACTCTCGAGTCAATTACCCGAGGTTCAGTAAAAGTTGGAACCCCTATTTTGTTTAGAGAAATGGAAGTTGGCGAAGTAACAGATGTTCGATTAGGTGATTTATCTGACCGTGTTATTTTCACCATCGGCATTAATCCTGACTTTAGTTACCTTGTTCGCCAAAACACCGTTTTTTGGAATGTTTCAGGGGTAAATATGTCAATTGGCTTAAGTGGAGCAAAAGTACAGGCAGGTACCGTAGATAGTATTCTGCGTGGTGGTATTGCATTCTCAACGCCTGATAACGAGGAGCTAAAACCACAAGCAAAAGAGAACAAATCTTACCTACTTCATAAAGCAGCAGAAGAAGACTGGCCTCTGTGGAATGCGGCTATTCCTAATCCAAACAAATAGTCAGCAACAACTTAATCGTTAACTTTAGGCAGTCAAACTTCAAATTGGCTGCCTTTTTTATTTAAGTCTTTAATTTTAGTTATTACTGTCGATTCCATTTAGACAATAGTCTGAATTACGTTTACACTTCCTGCCATAACATTACCCAATGAGATTCATCTGTGCACGATAATATTTTTCTACCTAAAGCCTTCCTAGATCAAGTACAAGAGACCATGCCTTCCCACCTTTCTATGGAAGAATTTGTTGCTGCTTGTAAACGCCCTTTACGACGCAGTATCCGTGTTAACACATTAAAAAATAGCGTAGAAGAATTTAAACAGCGTGCTAATGAAAAACAGTGGCTATTAGAACCGGTGCCTTGGTGTGATACTGGATTTTGGATAACAAGACTAGAAACCGATACCGTAAAACTAGGTAGTACAGCCGAACACATGTCAGGGTTATTTTATATTCAAGAAGCCAGCTCAATGATGCCTGTAACAGCATTATTAAAAGACAATGACAGTATTGAAATGGCTTTAGATATGGCTTCAGCTCCGGGCTCTAAAACAACACAGCTGGCCGCAGGCATGAAAAATCAAGGTGCATTAGTCGCTAATGAGTTTTCTTCTAGCCGTGTAAAAGTACTGTGCTCAAATATCCAACGCTGCGGTGTAAGCAATGTTGCTCTTACCCACTTTGATGGTCGTGTGTTTGGTGGTTGGCTGCCAGAAACTTTTGATTCTATTTTACTAGATGCGCCATGTTCAGGTGAAGGAACGATTCGTAAAGACCCTGATGCGATGCATAACTGGAGCCCTGAATCAGTTATCGAAATTGGTGATACTCAACGTGACCTTATTGAGAGCGCCTTTCACGCCCTAAAACCAGGTGGTGTGATGGTCTACTCAACTTGTACATTGAATCACCAAGAAAACCAGAATATCTGCCATCACCTTGTTGAACAATTCGGTGACGCGGTCACGTTTGAGCCGTTAGGCGATCTTTTTGAGAATGCAGAAAAAGCATTAACCAAAGAAGGTTTCTTACACATTTACCCACAGATCTTTGATAGCGAAGGCTTCTTTGTTGCTAAGATCCGCAAAAATAGCTCAACTACGCCCCCAGAAGTTAAAAAGCGCTTAGGCAAATTTCCTTTTGTACCGGCGTCAAATAAAGAAGTAAAAGACATTGAAGCTGAATTAAAAACAAGTTTAAATCTATCTATTCCAGAAGCAAATGAACTATGGATCCGAGATAAAGAAGTCTGGGCTTTCCCTAAACGGATGGAACCATTAATTGGTGAAATGCGTTACCACCGTATTGGTTTCAAACTTGCTGAAACTCATAAAAAAGGATATCGCTGGCAACATGAAGCTATCATGGCATTGGCGACAGCAGATAACCCTACTTGTACAGAACTGAATACAGAACAAGCACGTGAGTGGTATATGGGTAGAGATGTACGCCCTGATTTCTCAGGACAAGGCGAGACAATAGTGGCCTATAAAGGTGCAGTTATTGGCTTAGGAAAATGGGTGGGTAATCGAATTAAAAATGGATTACCTCGTGAACTTGTTCGTGATGGAAACTTATTTTAAATAATCCAAAAGTAATTACTGGAATTAGTATAACAATAAGTTTTTATTTAATGCTAACCTAAGCATTTGAAATAATTTAATATTTAGGTTGGCATCATACATCAAGCTGTAGGAATAAGGATATGCCTTCACAATATCGTATCAATCGAATTGTAGAGATTGGAGATACGCTGCACCGTTGCGGTTGTGCTCCTTATAAAGTAGAACGTTACACTACCTTTTACGCCAATAAATATGGCGTTAATTGTATGATCCAAGCAACACCAACGTCCATTAACTATCAATTTCCTGATGACAATAACGCCGTCATCATGAAACGTCATAAACCCGCAAGTATTGATTTGGGTTTACTCGCAAATACTATTATTCAATTACAGCAACCATTAACCCCTGTCCCACTCGCTCCAGCCGAAGGGATCTCTTATCCTTCCTGGGCGGTTTGTTTAGCAAACACGTGTATACCCCCAGCCTTTCTTATGTTAGTTGGGTCAACATACGAAGCTTTATGTGTGAGTTTTTTACTTGGATTTTTAGTTTGGTTGTCTCAAGTTTTTTGTAGTAAACGCCGTAGTATTGCTGTTGAGTTTTTTGGTGCCTTAATTGTTGCCTTTACTGTTGCGTTTATTGCTAGCCTTGGTGTCCCAATTCCTATTCTTGGACTTTGTATCGCCGCCGTGGTTCTTTTTGTTCCCGGACTCTCCATCTCAAACGCTCTAGAGTGTTTAGCTTTTAATGATCTCGTCTCTGGTACCAGCTTACTTGGCCAGTGCTTTCTCACTTTAATAAAACTTCTTATTGGGATCATTATTGGTTTACATATTGGCGAAGCTATTTTTGGCACAGCCGAATCCATTGATTATCAAAACGAATTTCCAATATGGCTACAAATACTAGGTTTACCGATTATTTCATTTTCATTAGGTGTAATGTTTAAAGCCCGCCCTATTGATACCGTTTATAGTTTACCTGTAGCAGTATTAGGTATGTGGGGACCATTTTATCTTGGCTTTGATGGTGGTTGGGTTGTCGGTACATGGGTTACAACTGTATTAATCACCCTTTATGGTACTTGGATTGCTAGGCAGTTAAACCTAACTGGGATTATATTCATAGTTCAAGGGATCATTATTCTTGTTCCGGGAAGTCGAGTCTTAGTGAGTGCAAGCCAAAGTGTGTTTGAGCAATCCATACTTCCTATTCCTAGTATTGGATTATCGGCTCTGTTTATGTTCTCTGCTATTGTTGCAGGACAAATTACCGCTTATTCAATTTACTCTCCAAAAATCGAACGAGACTTGTAATACGCCAAATAAAAAACATAAAAAAGGCCAGCTATTAAATAATAACTGGCCTTTTCTTTGTTTTTAAGAGTATTAAATAATACTATCTAAAACGATTAAGCACGGCTCATGAACTTATGCTCACTCGTGTTGATTTTCACTTTCTCACCGTTAGCAATGTACTCAGGAACTTGTACAGTTAAGCCAGTTGTCATTGTCGCAGGTTTAGTACGAGCACTTGCTGACGCGCCTTTAATTGAAGGATCTGTCTCAGCAATTACTAAATCAACTGCTGAAGGCAATTCGATCGCAACTGGTGCACCATCAACGATTAGGATTTGTAGACCTTGAGTCTCTTCAGTGATGAAAAGTAACTCTTCCTCAATTGCTTCTTTATTGAAGTTGTATGGAGTGTAGTCTTCAGAATCCATGAATACATACTCATTACCATCAACATAAGAGAACGTTGCGCTGCGACGACTAAAGTCAGCTAAATTGATCATGTCATCAGCTTTGAAGCTTTCGTCTGCTTTTGATCCAGTTGCTACATCGTACATACGCATACGGAATAATGTTGCACCTGCACGGCCACTTGGAGTTAGCTTGCTGATTTCTTTAACGAAAAATACTTTACCGTTGTGTTCAATCGCTGAACCTTTTTTGATGTCACTTGCCTTTGGCATGATAAAAAATCCATAAATAATTGGTAAGTGGAAAATACCACGAACTTTTTATATCTCCAATAACTATGTGACAGAAACTCGCATTTTATCGCGCTTTATTTGTCACTAGTCCTTGTTGCCATGAACGCAACATCATAACGGCAGTATAAAGAACCACAAATGCCACTAACCAAGCAAGCATATCCACATCAAGAGACTTCACAATAAATGCCGCAATTAACACGCCAATAGGTCCTGTAATCGCCACCACCAGAGACGCTCTTGAGTTCACGGCTTTCTGCTTGATAAAGCCACCTGCCGAGAAGAAACATAAAAAAGCACATGAGCACATCATAATAGGAAATGCCGCTAAAGGATTCATACCTAGCAAGTAAATCATCGTCATACACGGCGCGTATAAACCGATCCCTACTGTCATTAATGCACCAAAAATAAAGTTACCAATGATCCCGATAACCAATTTTTCCCCTGTTAATCCCAACGCTTCACCACCTAGTGGGAATAAATCTAAACGTCCAGCAAACATCAGCACTGCAACAACTAACAAAGCCCCTGCCATGATCAAACGGATTAACTGACGGTCAAAATTTGATACTAATCGAGCACCAACAGTTGCACCAACACACGCCGCAATAATTAAGCTAACAAGCGTCGTTAAATCCACATTAACAGCGGTAAGAAAAATTAAGGCCTGAAAAACCGTTGCCATGGTTGCTTGAGCATTTAAGGTTCCGGGTAATACTTTGTCATCAATTAAATTAAACTGCTTATAACCAGCTGTTTTAATAGCAAAACTTCCCACACCAAGAGTGTCACAAAAGTTTGCGAAACCACCAATTAGACCAACAGCCCATATATTAGTGTCTTTTTCTGCATCCTTTTTCTTAAGCCATAATGAAACCAACATAAAAAGGAACGTTAGGCCCCCAATAATAAGGCCTATTTGTAAAAATAATAGAACAGTCATTAATACATCACATCGCGGAAATAATGTCGGGGATAGTAATTCAGATTAATAAGAAAAACCAGAGTATCCCTTATGTGCTAAAGTTGCCGTCCATTTAACTTATAACAATAACTTCATCTTTTTTACATTTTATTGCTATCAAATGGATTTATTTAATCTATAACATAAGTATTGACCTTGCCTATTAGATACTTATTTTTTATTACTGTTGCTTTTAAAGTAACTTGGTTGATTTCTTTGCAGAATGATGGCGTTTTTGTTGGTTAATTTGATAAATAAAAAGCAATGCTGCTAAAAAAAAATTTTTTTATAACTGATGCTAACTCTATTAATTATTTTTATCGATAATTACTTAAATTAGTATACTATCCAAAAACTAGTTCTAGCTCCCAGGCTGGGAGAATGAATTTCTTCAAAGTAGACACCTTTAAACTCCTTCCTAGCTATATGGTAAGAGCATCCTCTCTGCCTTTTTTAAGGATAAGCTATGCTTGATAAAAGCAACCCTATTGAACGCCGAATGCAGATCACGACATTAGCGTGGCCGATCTTGGTCGAAATTTTACTTCGTACAGCCATTAGCACCAGTGATGTATTCATGCTAAGTGGCTATTCTGATTTGGCTGTATCTGCTATTGGTGTTATCTCTCAAATCATTTTCTTTTTAATGATTATTTCAATGATGGTGAGTACCGGCACAGGCATTCTTATTGGCCAATACAATGGGTCGGGACGACCACAACAATCAACCGATGTGGCCGTAGCCAGTGTCGTACTTGGTGGGATATTAGGGCTTGGCCTTAGTTTATTTGCCTTATTTACCGCGAATCCTATTGTCATCATGTATGGATTAGAAAGTGACGTTGCAACTTTTGCCTACGATTATTTGATTATTACAGGCTCTTTCACGTTAACTGTAACCCTTGGTATTGTCTTCTCGACCATATTACGCAGTAATGGATACTCTCGTACTCCAATGATAGTGAACCTTCTCACTGGTGGTCTTAATATTGCCGGTAACTACTGTGCGTTATACCAACCGTTTGGATTACCCGTATATGGTGTGCAAGGTGTGGCCGTATCGACCGCATTTAGCCAAGTGATTAATACCATTATTTTATGGATCATGATCCACAAAAAACACATTGCATTACCAATGGGGCGCTTTAAGAAAATACCTCAAGCCACCTATAAAAAAATTATGCATATTGGCGTCATGAACGCAGGTGAAATGCTCTCTTATAACTTGTCACAAATGGTCATTGTGTACTTTGTTGTACAAATGGGTACCGCTTCATTAACTGCATTTACTTACGCCCAAAATATTGCTCGCGTCTCTTTTGCTTTTGCATTAGCAGTCGGCCAAGCAAGCCAAATACAAACAAGCTACTACGTAGGAAAAAAATGGATTGAGCAAATTCTTACACGAGTTCAGCTCTACTTCTTAGTCTCTTTTGCTGTGTCGGTTGTCCTTACTTGTATCGTTTTTTTCTTCCGTTATGAACTGCTCGATATATTCACACAAGATCCGGAGGTCATAACCTTAACCGCCGGACTAATTGCAGGATCTATCTTGGTTGAAGCTGGGCGAGTATTTAACCTTGTCTTTATATCCGCTCTTAAAGGTGCTGGAGATATTAAGTTCCCAGTTCAAATGGGAATATTGAGCATGTGGGGAGTGGCCGTTAGTCTCACTTATCTGCTTGGTGTTCATTTGGGATTCGGTGTACTTGGTGCCTGGCTAGCATTTGCAGCAGATGAATGGGTCCGAGGGATCATTATGGCTCGCCGCTGGCGCTCTAAAGTCTGGACCAAGTTTAATCTTATCTAAATAAAAATGGGCAAAAGTAAATAAATACCTTTGCCCATTTTATTAACCATCGTAAAACTAATCCATCAAACTTTTTGATTTTATCGCTTTTTTAGATAGTTCTTTTGCAAAATCAGCGATATCTGATTCAAATGCTTTAACACTTTGTCGAATATCATCTAATTGAATGGTCTGCATCTGACGCTGTTCCATAACCACTTTGCCATTTACAATCGTTGCTTCTACATTACTTGGATTAGCTTGATAAACCAACGTAGCGTAAGGGTCATAACTTGGCATCATATTCGCTGATTGAGTTTCAACAATAATGATATCCGCTTTCTTTCCGACTTCTAAAGAACCGATTTCATCTTCCATATGCAATGCTTTTGCACCACCCATGGTTGCCATCGCAATCACTTGTTCTGGGATCATTATTGTTCTATCTAGGTGTTTTAAACGCTGCATATTTGCTGCATAACTCAAGGTGCGCCATAAATCCACTTGGTTGGAACTCATTGGTCCATCCGTTCCTAAACCAACTCGCATATCCGCACGAAACATATCCCAAGCAGGAGCAATACCTGTTGCCCCTTTCGCATTCGCCATTGGGTTATAAACCACACCTGCATCCGCTTGTTTTAATAGCTCTTGATCATGTTGAGATAAATGAATGCCATGAGCAATTACCATACGTTCGTCCAGAACACCAATCTCTTCTAGATACTCAACAGGAGATGTCGCTTTAGTTGGATCTTTAATTCTTGTCTCTTCATTTGGAAATTCAGCCACATGAATTAAAACAGGCACATCGTAATCTTCAGAAAGCTGATTGATCTCTTGAAGCTTTTCTTTACTTACCGTGTATACCGAATGAGGTGCATAAGCTGGCGTAATTAACGGATCATGTTGGTATTCTTCAATAAATGACTTAGCATATTGAATACCACCGTACGGTTGTTTTGCGTCCACCACAGGGAACTTAATGACAGTTTCACCAAGTACGGCTCTTAACCCAACCTCTTTTGTCGCTTTGGCCATTTCATCCATGTGGTAATACATATCGGCATAAGTCGTAACGCCACTTTGCGCTAAATCGATAGCACCGAGCTTAGTGGCATTATAAATCAGCTCACGGCTTAACTTTTGCGCTTCTAATGGGAAAAAGTAGGCAAATAATCGATTAGAGATACCCTCCTCACCTAAACCACGAAATGCAATCATCGGAAGGTGGTTATGAGCATTAATCATTCCCGGCATTACAATACCGTCATTCGCATCAATATTTTTTGGCGCATAATATTGCCCCAGTAATGTCGCATCACCTACTGCTATAATTTTATCGTTTTTAACGACCACGACACCATCATCAATCACCTGCATATCGGCGTTTATGGTTAACACTTGTCCGTTATTAATGATCAAATCTGCATTATATTCTTGCTGCTTTATCATCGTTCCGCAACCAGATAAAAATACAGCGCTAATACTCAATACCAAGCTTTTAAGCTTCATTCATAAACCTTAATCATGCCCCAAAAATAAAAAAAGAAGCATTGGGGAAAATACTTCTTCTTTGGTCAATTTAATTGATAATTTAAATAATTACGAGGCAACTCTTCCTATCAAACCATAATATTGTGGGATAGGTCTCTCTATTTACTACTCTTTTACTTGAGAACGGCGCTTTTGAATCTGTGCCATAACAAACTTAATCATTATTGGGAATAAGCCAAGCAAGGCTAGTGAACCTAGAATCTGCGGTGAAATTAACCCAGACAGAGAGGTTATTTCTGATAATTGCGTACCCGCATTTAAGTACACCATTGTCCCTGGTAACATACCTAGCTGACTAAACAGATAAAAACGACCTACTGATATTTTGGTTAATCCCATTAATAAATTAATTAAGAAGAATGGAAACACAGGGATTAATCGCAACGTCAGTAAATAAAACGCTCCGTCTTTTTCCACGCCTTCATTAATCGCTACCAACTTACCTTTAAACTTACTGTCTACCCATTCTCTTAATAAATAACGACTGCTTAAAAACGCAATGGTTGCCCCAATAGTGCTGGCAAACGACACCAGTAGTAAACTCCACCAAAACCCAAACAACGCCGCGCCAAGCAAAGTAACAACCGCGGCACCAGGAATGGACAACGCGGTGATAACAACATAAGAGATAAAGTAAACGGCACTGTATACATACAAATTGGCCTGTATGTCATTTTGCACGTTTTGATGGAATGCTTTCACCTGATCAAGTGTTAATAAATGCCCGAAATTGACATAGACAGCAGCAAATGACGCAAGAAGAATAAGTAATAAAGTCAGTTTTTTATTCATATTAATGCCCCGCTTTCACATCAGTGTTCATCTGTTTTGATAAATCATCAAAGCCACCAACGTATTTACCATCCAACCAAATTTGAGGCACTGTCACAGGCGTTTTCTCACCAATAATGGCTTTAACTTCTGGGATCATTCGGTATAGAGCCGCACTGTCTTTCACCACATCGTGATAAGTGTATTCAACGCCTGCCTCATCCAATGCAGCTTTCGCTTTAATACAATAAGGGCATGTAGCTTTACCAAACACTACATTGCCTTTGATATCATCACGCTTGGCAACTTGAGCAATAACGGCTTGAATCAAAACACCACGATTTAGCGCTTCACCTTGGCTTATCACTTTATCTTCAACAATGATAATCGGTGCGTGCCACGCTTTGAGCTTTAAAGGCTCCCACCAGTAAGACAGCCAATCTTTCACTTCAAGTTCAATAGGAATACCATCAAGCTCTGTGCTAAATGTATCTTCAAGAATGTCTTTTGTTAAAGTGCACTCTCCACATGGGATGTTTACTTTGAATGGACCCCAACTGCCTGCCCAGCGATATAATGTGATTTTTATTGGTTTCATTGCGACTTCCCCTATCAGCAAACTGAGTCATACAAATTAAACTGAACCGTTTAGTTTAATTTAGTTGAATTTAAATTTAAGTCAACCTTTATGATTGATATTATCGCTACACGGTATAAGTATATGCTAAGAAAAATTGTTTTGAGATGTTGTAACACTTCTTGCTAATTAAGAGTTACAAATAATTGGAGAGTTCAATTAAATTACCATCAGGATCTCGCAAATAGACTGAGATTATCTTGCCCATCGCACCTGTTCGCTGAATTGGACCAGCAATGATAGTCACGCCTTGTGACTCAATATGAATTTGAACTTCATCGATTGATGTATGAGTGATAAAACACAGATCAGCACTGCCACTTTGAACCTGTGCCGCTTTGGGTTCAAACTCATTACCTAATTGATGAAGGTTTATCTTTTGCTCACCAAAAGTAAGGGCAACCCTGCCCTCACCAAAGGTAACAATATCCATTCCGAGCACGTTTGAATAAAACTGACTCGTCACATCAATGTTGTTAACCGTTAATACAAAATGATCTAAATGTGCAACTTTCATGATCCATTACCTATGAAACAAAAGCGTAAAACATTATTCAGATTTAAAGATAATCCCTAAAAACATTTGGTGAGCGAGTTCAATCAGGTCTGTATCTTTTGTTAACTGTAACGATGCCAGTAATCCGTTATAAACTAACCCTGCTTTTTTGGCCCTCAATTCTGCATTTTTAATATCGTGTCTTTTAAACAATTCGATTAATAGCTCTTGTGTGCGTTGTTTGTATTGCGCGCTTACCTCAGTAATCCCTTTATCTTCACTGCTGTATTCACTGTATGCCAATTGAAAATAACAACCGTTAAATGACTCAATATCAATACACCCAGCAAGACCTTCAAAACGAAGCGCAATTTTTTCTACTAATGTTAGTTCTGTATTTTCAAACAAAGCTTGAACATGAGAAAGAGATTGTTGACTAAATAGTTCTAATGCGTTCGCAATTAAGTTCTCTTTAGATTGAAAATACTTATAAATGGTCGCTTTAGATAACCCCGTAGCTGCGGTGATTTTATCCATACTCGTACCATGAAAACCATGTAATGCGCACAGTTCTATCGTCTTTTTAAGTGCGTTTATTCTTTTTTCTTCTTTCATACATCACTCTCCATTAATGCTGTTATTTTAACAAAATAAACTGTTTAGTTCAAAAATTGATTGGCAGTATCAAAGCAAATGAATACTCAAACTTGTAAAGCGATCTCAGAAGAAACCTCATTAGGTTATAAAATTATTTACTATTCAGGGTTTCTTGCCTTACTTACATTTATTGCGACACTTAGCTTCTTAGTAACAACACCGAATACATGGAAAGTTGTTAATGGCGTATTAACAACCAACTTCTTTTTACTTAAAGACATTGTATTTATCTCTGTATCATTACTAGTGATTGAACATAATAAAAAACACGCATAATTAATAAAAAACAGCCTGCTCAAT
>JAAGZR010000213.1 GCA_024206155.1 Aliivibrio sp. | reverse complement strand
TAACAACACGCCCTGAGGTGGACCGCAAGCTTTAAAACTTACTTTCCACCGCATATTTTAATAATGGAGAGCCCTTTCTTTTCAATGCTTCAAGGTATGTTGTTTCATCATATGCCGTATTCGATTTCCAACATCGATATAAGATCCTTATCCACTTAAAAGCTAACGCTCTGATAATAGTATTATGTGGTTTCCCTTTGCTTTCTTGTTGCCTGTAATAAGCTCTGGCCCAAAAGGAGTAACGCACCGATAATCCTGCCCACTCGACAAATGTTTGCCTTAAAAACTTAGTGCATGAGTATCGCCAATGTATCCATTCTTTTTTACCGCTTCGTTCAGTTACCGGAGCAATACCTGCATACTTTTGTACTTCTTCACAGGAGTTATAACGGTCACGATTAGAGCCCATCGCTGCTAACAAACGTGGAGCAATTTGCGGCCCAGCACCCGGTAAACTGTCGAAGATAAATCTATCTTTATGTGACTTATAAATTGCCTTGATCTCAGCATCAAAACGCTCTATTGCTGACATTAAATGTTTAAGTTGCTCGATAAGACATTCTACAAGTAGTTTGTTTGGGGCGATAATAGCTTTGTCGTTCGTTAGCGACTCAGCTGCTTTTATATTGTTGATACGTTTTTCATTGACTGCTTGATAACGGGAATTATGTTGGTTGAAAAAATCAACGAGTGTTTGTTTTCTGACGCGTTTAGCTTGTTCAAGTGAAGGCCAACGTAAAAGAAAATCACAGAATATCATGGTATCTTTTTCTTTAAACCAGTCAAGTACATGTGGATAATAGTTTTTTAACGTAGTGGTAATTCTATTAGTTAAATCGACTCTGTCTTGAACAAGCTTTCTGCGGTACTCAACCAGTTGAGCAAGGCTTCTAACACTTTCAGAGTCAGGTGTGATGAAGTTAAGCTTACTCATATGAAGCTGTAACATTTCAACTTGAATAGCGGCATCAGTTGGATCATCTTTAGCACCACTATGGGTAAAAGCTTTGCGATACTTGGCAACACTCGATGGATTAATTGTAAATAAAACCAGATGCGAAAACTTACTTAGCGCATAGATTAAAGGGCCTTTTTTTAATTCACAGGCCACAGCAATTAGTTGCCCATTATACTTTTTTTTTAATTCATTCGCCCATGCATTAATAGCCTTGGGTTGAGATAAAATAACGCAGAGATGT
>JAAGZR010000212.1 GCA_024206155.1 Aliivibrio sp. | reverse complement strand
TGTTGATAGAAGAAAGCGGTAATAAAGGCTCAGTAAAGAAGGCAGATGGAAACCTTAAAATGTCAGTTGCAAAGCTTATACCCACAGAATCGATGATTGATGTTGTTGAAGTTGGGCAAAAAAAAGATAATGAAGTATATGCGGAACAACCCGCCCTGTTACGATGCGCTCCCTCCATTATGGGAAACCAAAGGATGGAAGGTGTTAAACAAATTGGACAGATCAGTTGGTCTACCTTCTTGACTTTCATCGGACTCTGTGGGTGGTTGTTGGTAGGACTGAGTATATTCGCGCTTTTAGTTAAACAAGCATGCATCTCTATGTTAGCGTTACTCGTTAATGCTACATCCGACGGTAATGTGCAGGATTCTTTATTTGCCTTGCTTGTGGTCATCTTTGCTGTGGGTACATCGGTTTCGATTTCCATCTCTTTGCTTTTGAGTGGTTATGCTCTGGTCAATGGTAGCAGAGCAGTGCACTTCAACCTATTGAAAAGTATGTTGCGTGCTCCCATATCATTCTTTGATACGACGCCTCTGGAGTGTATTATGAATTTGTTTACAGTAGACGTCCTTCAAATGGATAACTTAATTAGTCGTGGAATTGCAATCAATGTATTAGCGTCTGCTATAGATGCACCGGTTATTGCCATTACGTCCATAATAGCCGTCCCCATCATCGCTACTGTATATGGTCCTATTACGGTATATGTGGGGTATTATCTTTGTATAATGGCGCCGTTACTATCAGTTTCAATGCTATATATGT
>JAAGZR010000211.1 GCA_024206155.1 Aliivibrio sp. | reverse complement strand
ATTTGATATGTGCTTTAATGGTTTACTTAAAGATGCTACAGTAATAATGTCTTTGAACCAGCTACAATTTCAACCTCACTTCGACTCTACTCTGTTGATAGAAGAAAGCGGTAATAAAGGCTCAGTAAAGAAGGCAGATGGGAACCTTAAAATGTCAGTTGCAAAGCTTATACCCACAGAATTGATGATTGATGTTGTTGAAGTTGGGCAAAAAAAAGATAATGAAGTATATGTGGAACGACCCGTCCTGTTACGACGCGCTTCCTCCATTATGGGAAGCCAAAGGATGGAAGGTGTTAAACAAATTGGACAGATCAGTTGGTCTACCTTCTTGACTTACATCGGACTCTGTGGGTGGTTGTTGGTAGGACTGAGTATATTCGCGCTTTTAGTTAAACAAGCATGCATCTCTATGTTAGTGTTGCTCGTTAATTATTACGCCGGGGATGATGGGCATGGTGCCACTTCATTTGACGTGCTTTTCGGCATCTTTGCTTTTGGTGCAATATTTTTTCTTTACATGGCTTTTCTTTCGACTGGTTATTCTATGATGAATGGTAGTAGAGAAGTGCACTTCAACCTATTGAAAAGTATGTTGCGTGCTCCCATATCATTCTTTGATACGACGCCTCTGGAGTGTATTATGAATTTGTTTACAGTAGACGTCCTTCAAATGGATAACTTAACTAGTCGTGGAATTGCAATCAGCGTATTAGGGACTACTATAGATGCACCGGTTATTGCCATTACGTCCATAATAGCCGTCCCCATCATCGCTACTGTATATGGTCCTATTACGGTATATGTGGGGTATTATCTTTGTATAATGGCGCCGTTACTATCAGTTTCAATGCTATATATGT
>JAAGZR010000210.1 GCA_024206155.1 Aliivibrio sp. | reverse complement strand
GTTGCTGTTAACAATTTACTGCTAGGTATTAAAAATTTCTATTTTTAGTTATGGATATACCTTAGACCTTGGTATTGGTTAACATAAAATTAACACATCAATTCCCGTAGTCACCTCACATAAAACGCTCATATTTTGGGCGTTTTTCTTTATTTGCTCGACTAAAGTTGCACTGCTTTTTTTTCTTCTCACTGCTAACCTCTTCCTTGTTACATATTATTAACATAAAAAAGGAGCTGGCTATGGCGTTCGAAACAAAAGAACAAGCACAAGCCTATTGGAAGGAAAATCTAGGGATCATGGGTGGACTACTTGCGATCTGGTTCTTAGTCTCATACGGCGCAGGGATATTATTTGTTGATGCACTTAATACCGTTCAATTTGCTGGATTCAAATTGGGGTTTTGGTTTGCACAACAAGGGTCTATCTATACCTTTGTGGCACTGATCTTTATCTACGTTGCTCGTATGAATGCGCTAGATAAAAAATACAACGTACAGGAAGATTAAGAGGAATTATCATGGGTATCCAAACTTGGACGTTTATATTAGTCGGTATCACTTTTGCTCTCTATATCGGAATTGCAATTTGGGCTCGCGCGGGATCAACCAGTGAGTTCTACGTGGCAGGTGGCGGGGTTCACCCTGTTGCTAATGGCATGGCAACCGCAGCGGACTGGATGTCTGCGGCATCATTCATTTCAATGGCAGGTATCATTTCCTTTATTGGCTATGATGGTGCTGTATACCTTATGGGTTGGACTGGTGGTTATGTACTATTAGCACTCTGTCTTGCTCCTTATTTACGTAAATTTGGTAAATTCACGGTACCAGATTTTATCGGAGAACGTTACTACTCTCGTACCGCTCGTATGGTTGCGGTGTTCTGTGCCATCTTTGTTTCTTTCACTTATGTGGCAGGACAAATGCGTGGTGTAGGCGTGGTATTCTCACGATTCCTAGAGGTTGATATTAATATCGGTATCATTATTGGTATGGGTATCGTATTTTTCTATGCGGTACTGGGTGGCATGAAAGGCATCACTTATACGCAGGTTGCTCAATTCTGTGTCCTCATTTTCGCCTTTCTTGTTCCTGCTGTATTCACTTCTATTATGATGACAGGAAATGTATTCCCACAAATTGGAATGGGATCAACAACCACAGGCTCTGAAGTCTATTTACTGGATAAATTGGATGGAATAACCGCTGAACTGGGGTTTACTCCTTACACTGATGGATCTAAGAGCATGGTTGATGTCTTCTTTATCTGTGCAGCACTAATGGTGGGTACAGCTGGACTTCCTCATGTAATTATTCGCTTCTTCACGGTGCCTCGTGTTAAAGATGCTCGCATCTCTGCAGGTTGGGCACTACTGTTTATCTCACTTTTATACACTACAGCACCTGCTGTTGCGGCATTTGCTCGTGTAAATATGATTGAAACAATTAATGGTCCAGATAGCCAAGGGGTTGCTGCTGCTGATGCACCAAGTTGGTATAAAAACTGGGAAGAAACAGGACTCGTTAGCTGGGATGATAAAAACGGCGATGGTAAAATGTTCTACTCTGGTGATGACCGTAATGAAATGAGCATCAACCGAGATATCATCGTACTGGCTTCCCCTGAACTAGCGAATTTACCAAATTGGGTGGTAGCATTATTAGCTGCTGGCGGCTTAGCTGCTGCATTGTCAACGGCCGCAGGTCTACTGCTAGTCATCTCAACCTCTATCTCTCATGACTTATTGAAGAAAGGCTTTAAGCCTAACATGACCGATAAACAAGAACTGCTCGCCGCTAGACTTGCCGCCGTTGTTGCCATTATCGGTGCTGGTTACTTAGGGATAAACCCTCCAGGCTTTGTTGCACAGGTAGTTGCCTTCTCCTTTGGTTTAGCCGCAGCGTCCTTCTTCCCTGCGATTATCCTGGGTATTTTCTATAAGAAGATGAATAAAGAAGGAGCTATTGCCGGTATGATTTCTGGTGTTACCTTCACCACTGCTTATATTATTTACTTTAAGTTCATTAATCCAGCGGCAAGCACACCTGATAACTGGTGGTTTGGTATCAGCCCTGAAGGGATTGGTACACTAGGTATGTGTGTGAACTTCATTGTGTCAATTGCAGTAAACAAAGTAACAGCAGAAGTACCTAAAGACGTACAAGACCTTGTGGAATCAATTCGTTACCCTAAAGGTGCAGGCGAAGCACACGATCATTAATCATATATAAATAAAATAACGTCAGATATTGGCTAAGCAAAGGGAGTTAGTGGATACTAACTCCCTTTTTATTTGATTTAATTTTTAGCTGTTTATACCAACCACCGTAAGTAATCAGAAATCATGAAGGAAAAAGGCTTGAGAACAAGGCAGAATTTTTCGATAAGTAGCTATTCTACAATCAAAATTCCAACGCAGTTATCGAGCGTGTTAACTAGCTAGGATTACAACGATTGGTATTATCTCAATACCATAACGCTTATTAGTTTTACGACTAACCTTTAACATGACGATTCAACACCGCTCTTAACTTTAAAGGTTTAACCGGTTTTGCAATAAATCCAAATCCATTCGTTTTAATACTTTCCAGTAAATCATTGGTTTTATCTGCGCTGATCATAACCCCTTCAAATGTATTCCCTAAACGTAAACGGCATTGTTGTAATACCTCAAGTCCGGTTCTGTCGTTATCCAATCGATAATCAGAGAAAATAACATCTGGCACCCAATCCTCTTCTAAACAACGCAGGCTACTCATTAAATCGGTTGCGGTTTTAACTTCACAGCCCCATCGAGATATCAATGATTCCATTCCAATAAGAATATCTGGTTCATTATCAACACATAACACTCGAACTAAACTCAATGGTAATTCAGGCTTTTGCTTTATCGTAGGCGCATTGCTCTCAAGCAGTACACCTCTATCAAGTGTGACTGAAAATACCGAGCCTTGATTAAGCCATGAACGCAATGAAATTGTATGGCCAAGCGCATGAGAAATACCACGAGCAATAGCCAATCCCAAACCTAAGCCTTGGTCAGCTCGGTTTTGATCAACACGAGTAAACTCATCAAAAATGGCTTGTTGTTTTTCTTCAGGAATACCAATGCCGCTATCCCATACATCCAAACGTATTTTACCTTTTACCCTTCTTGCTCCAAGTACCACTTTGCCTTCAGGATTATATCTAAACGCATTAGTTAAAAAGTTTTGCACGACTCGACGTAAGAGTTTGGGATCGGATTTCACCACCACATCAGAATGAATCACTGAAAAATCAATATCTTGTTGTTTAGCTAACGCGCCAAACTCCGCTTCCAAATTAGAAAACAGGCTGTTTAATGAAAAACTTTGAACATGTGTTTCTAACTTACCGGCTTCTAAGCGAGAAATATCGAGTAAATCCCCAATCAGCTCTTCAGCAGCACCTAACGCTCTTTCAATATGGCCTGATATTTTTTTTGTTTCTACTTCTTGAGCAACTTCACTCAATGAAGAGGCAAATAAACGTGCTGCATTTAAAGGCTGCATTAAATCGTGACTAACGGCGGCGAGTAGACGGCTTTTTGATTGAGAAGCCAATTCCGCACTTTGGGTTGCACCAACCAATCGCTGATTTAATTTTTCTAGCTCTTTGGTACGTTCATGAACTCGTGACTCAAGGTTTTCATTGGTCTCTTTTAACGCTTTTTCTGCCTGCCTAAATACAGTGATATCAGTAAAGCTCATCACAAACCCACCATTGGGCATCGGGTTACCTTGCACTTCAATAACTTGCCCATCGGGCCGAATACGAGAAGAGACATGACGAGTTCCTCGCTCTAAATGCTCGACTCGTCGTTGAACGTGTATTTCAGGATCACCCGGACCACATAAACCTTGCTCTGCATTGTGACGGATCACATCGGCTATCGGTCTACCCACTTGAATCAATCCAGGAGGGAAAGTAAATAATTCTAAGTAACGTTGATTCCATGCAACCAATTTCATCTGCTTATCAACTACGGCGATCCCTTGGCTAATGTGCTCAATCGCCCCTTGCAATAAACCACGGCTAAAATCATACAACTCAGAGGCTTCATCAACGATGGTTGCTACCTCTTCCAACTGCATATTTCTGCCTTGTAATGCTGAAGTAAGAACCAAGCGAGAAGAAGAAGCACCAAATACGCCAGCGAGTACACGCTCGGTATGGCGAATTAACGCAGAGCTCGCCTGTTGTTGCGGCAATAAGGATTCATCATGTTGTTGAGAAAATTGGCGAAAGGCTTTTTGAGCACGACGACGACCAACAAATCGTGAAGCCAACATTTCTAATTCACCCACAGTAACGCGAGTTTGATAAACACTAACATCTTCATTTTCTGGCAAGGGAGCGCCAACAAATGAAGCCGCTTGTAAGCGCTCGCTTAATGATGCCCGAGTGATTGATGAAACAAAAATAAATAGCAGGGTGTTAAGGCCTAGACTGAGCATCATTCCCCAATCTGAGGTTTTCACCTCTAGTATCTGTAGCCATTCAGGAGGAGTGATTAACCATAATAAAACGTTATTTTCAGCACTGCCTGCTAACATTTGAGTTTGACTCATCAAAGTAACAACCCAAATTAAAAATCCGATAATTAACCCTGCATACACGCCTTTTTTGTTGGCATTTCGCCAATACAATCCACCTATTAACGCCGGTGAAAATTGAGCTATGGCCGCAAAAGCTAATAAACCGATGACCGACAATGAATCAATCGAACCAAGTGCTTGGTAAAACCCCCACGCCGCTAATAGCAGTAATAGAATAAGCACGCGTCTAATCGTTACTAATAATTTAGAAAAATGTCCGAACGATCGTCCTGTGGTTTTTACTCGACGTAATAACAGAGGTAAAACTAAATCATTCGATACCATAATCGCAAGCGCAATTGTAGATACGATAACCATGCCACTGGCGGCAGAGGTTCCGCCAACAAAAGCCAGTAGTGCCATAGGTTCAGCACCGACCGATAACGGTACGCTAATAACAAAACTATCACTAAATCCACCAGAGAGAAGGGCTTGTCCGGCCCAAGAGATAGGCAACACAAATAGACCAATTAATACCAAATAGAGTGGAAACACCCAACGCGCCATTCGTAAGTCTTGCGCCTGCTCATTCTCTACAACCGTGGTGTGAAACTGGCGTGGTAAACAGATTATCGCCGCCATTGTTAAAACCGTATGGAATAAGAGCGTAATGAGGTTGGGGGATTGGTAGGTTTCTTGAGCAATAGAAATTAAATCAACATTAGCATCAGAATAAGCTAAATAAAGAATGAAACCTCCTACCGCAAGAAAGGCGACTAATTTCACTATCGATTCAAAGGCAACAGCCATCATCAAACCACGATGATGCTCTGTGGTATCAATATGGCGAGTACCAAAAAGAATCGTAAATACAGCGAGAGCACCGCCAACAAACCAAGAGATATGCCCATCTTGATAGCCTAAATCTTGTGTTAAATTGGGTGCAACAAGATCAAGCCCCATGGTGATGCCCCTCAATTGCAATGCAATATAAGGCAGTATCCCAACAACGGCGATAATCGTGATCACCCCAGCTAAACCCTGGGATTTTCCATATCGAGCCGCAATAAAATCAGCAATCGAGGTGATATGCTCTCGCTTGGCAATCAGGATAATTCTGGCGAGAAATCGCCATGCAAATACAAATACAAAAATAGGAGCAAGATAAATGGGAAGGAAAGACCACGGGTTATTAGTGGCTTGGCCTACGGTGCCATAAAAGGTCCATGAGGTGCAGTAAACCGCAATAGAGAGGCTATAAATCCATGGTCGGTATTGCGCTAGCCACCCTTTTTGTCTATCGCCATACCAGGCAATTAAAAACAATAATCCTAAATACGCCAGCGATACTGGCACCACAATCCATCCTTGTGTCATCACTCATCCTTGGTGATACCACTCTAGTGCCATACAAAAAACGCTAGAAGGGTATAAATACTCTGTAGCGCCATTCTAGCGTTATAATTGTCGCTTGTTTTTTACTCAAGCCTACAAATGTGATTAAGGCCTATTTATCGGTCACTTTATCCAATTTAATCAGTAAAGCAAAAGAACCCATTGCTGCCATTAACCAGAAAATATTTGCACCCCACGCTTCATACCCCCAACCACTTAATGTCGTCATTAGCGCAATAAATGCCCCTAACGGAATCGCATTATATAATGCTTGCAAAGGGATCATCTTATTTTGAGGGAAGCGTTGAATGTATTGGATTGCTGCCAAATGAGCCATCGCAAATGTCACCCCGTGTAAGGCTTGAACTAAAACTAACGCAAAGAGTTCTGTCGTTGCTGCCGTTAACCCCCAACGAACCATCACCCCAGCTGCCGTAACTTTAAATAGTGTTGATACCTTCCACCCTGAAAACAATCGTTTACTAAACGCAAATACCATGACTTCTGCAATAACACCAAGACTCCACAAATAACCAATCGTACTTTCTTGATAGCCTGATTCTTTCCAATAGATAGAACTAAAACTGTAATATGCCGCGTGGCTACCCTGAATTAGCGAGACTAAAATAATGAACTTTAATACTGGCGCTTCGGTTAATAGCGCAAGTAATGGTGGACGAATTTGATCTTCTTCAGACACAGAGACAGGCATTGGGTTTGGGTTTCGCATCACTAAAAACAGTGCTGCTAATATCCCAGCAATCGCAGTATACACGATCATATCTGTACCGAACCCTGAGACTAAATACCCAACAACCGTAGAGCCAGCAATAAAACTCACTGATCCCCACAAACGAGTTCGCCCATAATCTAATAAATTATTCTTCGCGTAATAGTTTGTCATCGCATCAGACAATGGAACGGCTGGCCCACAGGATAAATTAAAAAGCACGGTGACAAATGCCATCCACCAGAAACTCCCTCCATTAATTAAAAACAAACCAAGGGCGATTAATGAGGCGAAAGTAAGAATTCGTAACGCGGGAAGTAAATATTCCACTTTATGCAAACGAGGCGTGATCACTAAGTTCGCCACACAACGCGTCGCAAACCCGAGGCCAATTAATACACCAATATCCCCTGCTGAGACACCTTGTTCTTCAAACCACAATGCCCAAAATGGTAAATAAACACCATAGGCAAAAAAGAACCCACCAAAGTATTGAGAGATCCAAGCAAAAGGAGAAACGCGAAACATGACAATGTCCAAAGGGAATAAAAAGAGACGCTTATTATGGCATTGTATGGCTTTATAAAAAGGGAAAAACGAATTGAAAAAAACTGCACCTTTTAAAATGTGACTTCACCTTCAATTTTCACGCTCTTTATGAAAACTCTAGACTAAAGTCGTCTTCATTCTTATTGCATATCTAGCGAGAATAAGGGAAATCGTCAATTAAAGGTGGAGCTATGCCAAGTGAACTCAATTTCTCAATAGCTCCATTTAATACCCTAACAACAAACCAACAAGAGCAATTAGCCCGTCATATCGATATTGCTTACTTTCGTGAAAATGACATTATTTTACATCAAGGCCTACCCTCAGAAAGCTTATATATTATTATTAAAGGTGTGGTTGAAGAGCGCTCTAACGACAGTGGAGAGATCTATGCTCATTATACCCATGATGATATTTTTGATGTCCGATCCCAACTAGAGGGCTCAGTAAAGCATTGCTATCACGCCCTTGAAGATACGTTATGTCACCTTATTCCTACAGAAGTGTTTCTTTCCATTTATCACGAAAATTCTTATTTCTCTGCTTATTTCAATGGCAATTTAGCGAAACGTAAAGCGCTTCTCACTCAAGCAAATCAACAACAAAATTTAGCCGAATTTATTCTGACAAAAATTGATGATGATACGATTCAAACCGCCATTTCTGTTAATTGGAATACGTCATTAAAACAGGTCACACACTTACTTAAAGAACATAATATTGATGCCCTTTTTGTAGAACTAAACCAATACGATTCAAGACATAAAGGGAACAAATACTCATTGCCGATCGGGATCATAACCCGCACCGACTTATTACACGCATTAGTCCTCAATAATCACGAGCCTAATCATCCTGTAGGTCCAATTGCGACCTACCCTATCGTATCGATACAAAAACACGACTACCTTTTTAATGCCATGATCCTAATGACTCGCCACCACGTAAAAAGAGTGGCGATATTAGATAATAAGCAATTGGTTGGTATGCTCGATATGACTCAGGTATTAAGTCTTTTCTCAACTCACTCTCACGTCTTAACACTTCGTATCGCCAGAGCTAAAAGTATTGAAGAGCTTGCCATTGC
>JAAGZR010000209.1 GCA_024206155.1 Aliivibrio sp. | reverse complement strand
TCTTCTAAGTAATCGTTCAGTGAAAAATTCATCATCAACCCTTATAGAATCATGTTCATAACAAACATTGCACCGAATGCATTAAGTACAGAAATTGCGATCATAACAGGAAGGTAACGACCTTCAGTGCCAATAGGACCCATGATACGGCCCATGTATTGCACTTGTGAACCCATTAGGTAAATCGCAGGAGCAAGAATCGCAATGTGAGTACCGTTTAGAATACCTTGGTCAAACAGAGTGATAACCACACCAACTGCGCCGCCCATTGACATCCAAGCACCAATTAATACTGCTGCTGCTTCACCAGGAAGACCAAAGATAGCCATGATAGGAGAAAAAATAGAGCCCATTAAATCAAGTGCACCTGTAATTTGAAGTGCTTTGATAATAACAAACGCCATTAGTACGTTAGGGACGGTTGAAGTAGTGGCAATAACCCAGCCTTTTTTAGCGCCTTCAACGAAGATGTCTGTCACCATTGGTTTTTTTGCTTTAACGTCGCTCATTATGCTGTCTCCTCAGTCATTTTCTTGTCTTGTTTGTTATCGTCTTGGCCTTCTTTACCTTCAGTAATATTTAGGTAAATACGGAATAAGTTTGCGCCAACAAATTTGAAAGCAAACATAACAACAACAGCTAGGCCGATAGAAGAAGGAACCGCTAAAGAACCATCAGGATTCGTTAATGTAAATAGCACAGCGCCAGACGAGAAGAAGTTTACAATTGCTGCACCAGCAGTGAATTGGAACATAGTGAAGATGTCTGTTTCGCGTTTAGTTAAGTGCTTTTCGTCTTTTAATTGACGAGTCATCGCCGCACCAGCATCCGTACTTTGCAATGATGCGATTAAAGCTAAACCAGAGTTACCAGGAATACCCATTAAAGGACGCAGAAGAGGTGTAAGTAGTTTACGAGCAGCATTAAGTGCGCCGTAATGCTCAAGAACGTTGATCATACCTAATGCAAACATAACGGTAGGGATAAGAGTCAATGCAAAGATGAAACCGTCACGAGCACCGCTACCGCCTTTACCACGGAAAGAAGTTGTTGCTGCTTGAACGCCATCTACTGTTTCAGTAACAGAATACGCGACACTACCAAAAGAACCATTTAGTGTAGTGAAGTCGAGTACGCCGTACCATTCGTTAGATTGCATTAAGCCAGAAAAAAATACAACAGCGAAGGCAAGAGCCACGTAGCTGCCAATACCGACTTTAGAATCTTTGTCAGTCGATTGAGTCATAATTACCTCGTTTTAAAGTTAAGATTAGAAATTGTAAGTGGTTAACTATTTTGTGGTATTGTGCGTTAATCTGGCTTATGGGAATTGATACGTATCAATAACTATTTCTAAAAGTAATTTTCTGTATATGAAGATTATTATTTTGTGATCCATCTGAAATTGTAGAGTTTTCTGTTGATTTGTTGTTTAAATTAACACTTTGTTATTTTTGATAGAGGGTTGTTTATTAAATCTTTTTTATCAAGATAGTCTTGTTCATCTTCTATTCAGAAATGAGCTGATAGAGTGAGACTTCATTTATAGAGAGAGTAAAAATATGAAACAGTTATTTGTAACAATAGTTGCTTTGTTTGTTGGCTTTTTTGTTCTTGTTTCAAGCCTGTTTTTTGCTGTTGGATTGAGTATTGTTGGCTTTATTATGTCAAAAAGACAAAGCAAGAAAATGGATGGTTCGGAAGGCAAAAAATCAAGAATTATTGAAGGTGAATATTCTGATGTGACGAATTATTAGTCAATTAAGATGAATTGGTTAAAATAAAGTGAATCAAGTTCGAGGAAATGGATCTGTAGGGATGAAATTCTCGCTTACCTATGGGATATTTACCGTTGATTTAACAAAGCAGCAGTAAATAGAAGGGGTAAACGTGGATAGACTGTTATTAGTCATAGATTTTTTATTAACACATAAAATGATTTTTAGTGTGTTAATTATTAGCTTCATCTTTTTACTACGTCATTATGCGGTCAAACGGATCAGAGGAGATATCCCTTTTTTAACCGAAGATCAGCGAAAATGGATCTCCCGTACAAAGAACGGCGCATTCACCTTTATCATTATTATTTTATTTATTCTTTGGCAATCAGAGATTAATGAATTTGCTTTATCAGTTACGGCGATTGCTGTTGCGTTAGTGGTGGCCTCTAAAGAGATTATTCTTTGCTTTACAGGTTCAATTCAACGTGCGAGTTCGCGCTCATTTCGAATCGGTGATTGGATAGAAGTCGGTACATTATGTGGTGAGGTCATTGAACACAATATGATGGCAACTGTTATCCAAGAGATCGACCTACATCATGGTCAATACGATTACACCGGAAAAACGGCCACTCTTCCCAACAGCATGTTCTTTACTTACCCAGTTAAAAATCTCAACTTCATGAAACGCTATGTTTATCATAACTTTTCAATTTGTGTGCGAGAGTTTGATAACTTATATCCAATGATCCCTGAGTTATTACAAAAAATTGATGTGCATTGTGAAGATTTTATCGAAGTGGCTAAGCGATACAATGGTGTGATAGAGAAACACGCCGGCGTAGATTTACCAGGAGCAGATCCTCATATTCATATCACAACGACGTCTTTGGGTGATCAAAAAATGCATTACATGGTTTTCTGCCCAACAGAGAAAGCATCGCATTTAGAGCAATTAATTCGACAAGACTTTATGGAAATGTATCACGAACGCTTTCCTAAAGAAGTAGATAAAAAAGCGTAGTGAGTTAACACCTTCTCTCTTGATTTTTGTCACTGTAATCAAGAGAGATTCTATTAATATGTTAGCTTATTTCAGTGCGTCCAATGGCAACCATGTCACCTCTACACCCGCTTGAGAAAACATATCTTGACTGATCTGGATCTTCTCTCCCCAGCGAGATAAAAAATCGTCGGTCTGTTCTGGGCAATATACCCTTGAAATACCTGTTTGAATGATTTTTGCTGCGCAGTTAGGGCAAGGGAAATGAGTCACCCATATATCGCAGTCTTCTAAATCACGTTTGGCAAATAGAATCGCATTTTCTTCGGCATGTAAGGTTTTTAAATATTTCAGTTCACGCTCATCCGTATCAGCACTGTCTGATACGCCATGTGGATAACCATTAAAACCGACAGAAACAATACGGTTGTGTTTGGTGATCACTGCTCCTACTTGAGTTGATGGATCTTTACTCCAGGAACCGACTAGCTCAGCCATTTGGAAAAATCGTTTTGCCCATTTAGAAACCATCATTTGCCCTTTTTTTCTTTATTCAAAAGAATAATTTTATCTATTTCATAAGCTTATAACATAGTTTTTAGGTGTCAATAAGTGTAAAGCGGCAATCCGCAATAATAACTTGTCAACTATCTTAAAATCGGATGGATACTAACTTCTTCAATCATTATTCCTGCCATATACTCGCGAAATTCTTTGTTGTTACTGAGGTAAAATATGACAACATTTCATGCAGATTCATCCATCACTCGTACTTTTTGGCGTTACGCTATCCCTTCTATTGCAGCAATGGTGGTGAGTGGACTGTATCAAATTATCGATGGGATCTTTGTTGGTCACTACATCGGTTTTGAAGGCCTTGCGGGCATAAATATGGCGTGGCCAGCGATTTGTGTGTTAGGTGCCATAGGCGTAATGATTGGTATGGGTACCGGTAGCGTTATGTCTATCTATCGTGGTGAAAATAAGTTAGAAAAAACAAAAGTAGCACTTACTACGGGTTTTTGGCTATTAGCGATTTTAAGTGCGATAGCTATCTTTTTTATTGTTTTATTTGCTAAAGATATTTTGTCTGCGCAAGGGTCTGAAGGACAAAACTTTGCTTATGCAATGGATTACATTGATGTACTAATGTTTGGTGGTTTTTTTACTGCCTGTGCAACAGCATTACCTATGTTGGTCAGAAATGATGAATCGCCAAATGTGGCTACGTTCTTACTAGTGATCGGTGCGTTAGTTAATATTGTCTTAGATTATGTATTTATTGGTGTGATGGGACTGGGGCTTTCTGGTGCGGCATTGGCGACATTAATCGCTCAGTCATTTGTCACCGTCTTTGGTATTGGTTACTTTTTTACTAAGCGCTCAAGTATCCAAATTTCGCTTAAAGATATTGTATTTTCTGTTAATAAAGCAAAACAGTCGTTGGCGCTGGGTTCATCAGCATTAGTCATGTATTTATACGGTAGCTTTGTAGTCGCAATGCACAATGCGTTAATGATGCATTATGGCTCAGCAACGACAGTGGGCGCTTATGCCATCGTTGGTTATCTATTCATGCTGTATTACCTTCTTGCGCAAGGTATTGCGGAAGGTGCTCAACCGCCAATTAGCTACTATTTCGGAGCAAAAGAAAATAAGAAGGTGTACCAAATCTTTAAACTGGCACTTAAATGGGTAACCATTACTGGGGTGGCTTGGGTGACAATTTTAAATATTTCACCAGAGCTTACAACAGCACTGTTTACTAATGGCGATCAATCATTAATTGCTGAAACCATTGTCGGTATTCGTTATCACCTATTTGCTATGTTCTTAGATGGGATTATTGTTCTTGTTACTATCTACTTCTTATCGGTGAATGAAGGTAAAAAAGCAATGGTGATCTCAATGAGTAATATTATTATTCAATTGCCTTTCTTGCTGATACTTCCAAAATGGTTTGGAATTGATGGTGTATGGTTAGCGATGCCTATCTCTAATATTGCTCTGATTATCTGCATTGCACCAATGGTGTGGAAGCATTTGAAAGCTCAGAAGTTGATTAAACCATTACCGTTAGCCTCAACATCAGTAATGAGCCATTAAGATAAATTAAAACAAGTAGTTTTTTTAGTCGAAGATGTACTCTTTTTTAGAAATTAATTAAATGGTTTGATCAAAAATAAAAGAGTTAGTTAAAAATTAGGTGTTTGAGATGAATAAGTATAACGAAATTTAAGCATATATTTATTCCTTAACCACGGCTTAAAATAAGGTCAATATAGTTATTGACCTTATTGTAAATCAAGCATATAAGAGTAGGAAAATAATAACGTATGTACGTTGTTTTTATTACTTAACAATTCGAGGTTTACATTGGATATTGCCATATTACTTTTTCTAATTGTGATTAATGGTGTGTTTGCTATGTCTGAGATTGCACTCATGACAGCAAAAAAGAGTCGATTACAAAAACTGGCTTCAGAAGGCAGTAAGTCAGCCGCTAAAGCGATAAAATTAGGTGAAGAGCCTACTCAATTCCTATCTACCGTACAAATTGGTATTACTGGCATCGGTATCTTAAATGGTATTTTAGGGGAGGCCGCGTTCTCTGGCCCTATTTCAAACTTTATCATGTCATTTGGTCTATCTGCGAACTTAGCATCAACCATTTCTACAATGTCGACCGTTGTGATTATCACTTATGTTTCGATCGTGGTGGGTGAGTTGGTTCCAAAGCGTATTGCCCAGTTTCATGCAGAGCGTATAGCAACGTTAATTGCACCATTGATCAGTTTATTGGCCGCTATCTCTCGACCATTTGTATTCTTATTGTCTATTTCAACCGATGCGCTTTTACGTCTACTTGGACGCTCAAATAGTGATGAAGCTTCAATTACAGAAGATGATATTCATGCGTTACTTTCTGAGGGATCTGAGCAAGGTGTTATTGAAAAAAATGAACACAGCATGGTACGTAATATTCTTCAGTTAGATGATCGACGAGTCGCTTCTTTAATGATCCCAAGAAATGAATTGGTCTATTTCGATACGGAACAATCTTGGGATGACAACTTACCGAAATTATTGCGTTCAGAGTGCTCTATTTACCCAGTAACACGTGGCGGCATGGACAATGTACTTGGTTTTACTACCTCACGATTTTTGCTAAAAGCAGCGTACCAAGAGCAGCGCACCAAATGGTTAATGCGTAATTTATTACCTTGTTTGACGATCTTAGAAAACAAGTACGGCAGTCAATTACTGGAGTTGTTGAAAACAACAGGGGAAGAGATTGCTTTGGTTGTCGATGAGTATGGTGATGCTCAAGGGATTGTAACGCAAAAGAATTTACTAGAAGCGCTGGCTGGTGAGTTTAAATCAGAAAATCCAAATGATGCATGGGCTGATCAAGTATCAGAAACTGAATGGGTCTTAGATGGCTCGATTCCGACTACAGTAATGAAAGATACGTTGAATTTAGCAAGTCTAGCTGAAGAAAAAGAAGGTGGCTATCAAACACTAACAGGTATGTTCATGTGGTTAACCAGTAATGTCCCTGCTGTTGGAGATACCCTAGAATACCAAGATTGGAGCTTTGAAGTGTTGTCTATTGATAATAATAAAGCCAATAAAGTTCGAGTGACTCAGTTACTGCCGGAACCTAAATTTGAATAGAAAGAAATTAAAAAAGGAGATCGTATGATCTCCTTTGTTAATTGTTCGATATTATTATTTTTTAAACAACCAGCGTGGGTTTAATGATTGCCAAGAGATTTCAGTGGTTCGATACAAAGAGATACTAACGAATAATGAAATAGCACCAAGTAAACTATATAAACTTAAAAAGCCAACCCCTACTTGTGAAAAACTCATCAAAGGATTTGAAGAGAGCAATATTGTTGTTGGGATCTTATATATATGAGTGAGAAATACGGCAATACCATCCCAGTTTAGCACCCAAGTTGACAGCAGTTTCAATGCATAACCGCCTAATAGTAAAATGATTAAAGGTGAATTACTGACTTGAGATATCGCTAACACTAACCCTGCAATAGGTAACATAACCACGCTAACCAGTAGCATTCTTCCCATAAACTGCAGCCAATTGGTAATCACTGACATAAACGAGGTGGGCTCATGAAGCATCACTAATACAGCATCGCTTGATAAGCTAATTATCCAAAAGGATAGATTGGCGATAAGTACTAATGCAGAAAAAATCAATGGAATAACAATCAACCCAAAAGCCAGTTTTACCGCGTGCGTATATTGGCTAGAGACTGGCATGCTGCGCCAAAATGCAGAGCTGCCTTCATTACGCTCTTTACGTAATGTTTTTGAAAGGTAAGTCGTTGTGAGAGCTAATGATAAAATACCAACGATAAAGCTTAATGCGAGCTGTAGATCGTTTGAAAATTCAGAGCTAAAAGGGGTGAAATCACCCTGAGTCTCGACTGAAATAAATAAATTATCTTGTAGGCTGGTATTCATTATTAAGCTAATGAAAAGCACCGCACCGCAAAGAAGAATAAACAGAGGGACACGAGTAATCGTTTTGTGTTCAATTAGCTCTTTTTCAAGCATATATAATGATGGGCGCATTAAATAGATTCCTTTTGAAGGGCAATAAAGAGTTCAGCTAATGTACCTTGAGGAATGTTATCCATGGTCTCTTTCTTTACACATTTACCTTGTTTTAAGATCAATACATCCGTCAATAGATGTTCAATTTCAGCCACTTCATGACTCGCAATAATTAAACATCGCTCTCCCGCATTAAACCAAGTTGTTAGGTGTTGATAAAACGTATCGCGATATAATAAATCTAACCCTAAGGTAGGCTCATCTAAGATCAAAACTTTAGTATCGGTAGCTATTACTATCGCTAAATGGACTTGGACCTTCATACCTTTTGATAGTGAGCTTATCTTGCTATTTAATTTGATATTGGTATTACTCAATACAGAATTCGCTTTATTAATATCAAAGCTTGGGTGTACTCCTGAGGTATAGTTTAAAAGTTGTTTTACACTCATCCATTCGGGTAACACATTCACATCAGAAATGTAGGCTAAATACTGCATTAATTCAGCGTGTTGATCGATAGGATGCAGACCATTCACTTTGATATCCCCCTCATAACGATGAGCACCCAACAGAGCATTAATCAGTGTCGATTTTCCCGCGCCGTTGTGCCCAAGTAAGCCGAGAACTTGTCCTGCTTTTAAATCAAAACTGATATCGCTTAATGCTTGTTGATTTTTATTAGAGTCTGAATAGTGTTTTGAGACATTTCTTACATGAACAAGAGAAGTCATTCTGCGCCTTACATTATTGAATTACTTATTACTATTGAGTAGAAATACCATGATAAGTTCCATAAAGAAAGAAATGGGTGAGGATCATCAGTGTTTACCAGATTCGATTTTTGTACTTAAGGCCAATATAAATACAGCATTCGAATTAGTTTTGCGTCTTAGAGTGAGATACGTTAGATTCAGCTTTTGTTCGATCAATAAAATTAGAGGTTACTATGTTCAGCCAACGTCCCGTAAAACCTGCAAAAACCATTGATAATGTCTACGGCAGTGCTTTTTATCATCTTGAGGCAAAAGATCGAACCATTGATGAGTTAAGAAAAAAGCTTGTGGCTAAGACAGATAATCAAGAGTGGATTGATACGGTTCTAAATGACTTAATTGAACGTGGTTATTTAAAATCAGACAAAGATTTTGCCATCAGCTTTGTAGAAAGGGCATTTAGTGCAGAAAAAGGTAGCCAATTTATAATTACGAAGTTAAAAGAGAAGGGTATTAACGGCACAGTGATCAGTGGAGCGATCGAATATATTACACACCGGGATAAGATCTGTGAATTTAGTTTATTAAATCGTCGATTAGAGCAAATAAATTTAGAGGGGCTATCTAGCGATAAACTTTATGCAACACTAACTAAATATGGTTTTAAATCGTCCGATGTTCGTGAAGTAATAAAGTCTCATTCAATAGCCTCAACCTTGCCTTCTAAAATGCAAATCAAAGCCGATAAAGCGGATCTCGTTAAAGAGATAGGGAAGCTTGCCCGCAAGTTAAAAGGTAAGTCGGTTATCAAGCGGGAGCTAAAACAAAAACTGATCGATATTTCTACTTTTGATGAAGAAATTGAAAAACTAGAGATGGATGGTTCGATTGATTTTTATGAAAACTGCCAATTACGATTAGATAAAAAACGCTTTGATTTAAGTAATTCAAAAGACAAAAGCAAAGCTTATGCGTATCTGTATTCTCATGG
>JAAGZR010000208.1 GCA_024206155.1 Aliivibrio sp. | reverse complement strand
GATCCATTATCTTCAATAATAATCCATGCTGTTTTGTGATCAGCTGAAACACTAGTAGATACTGAAATCCAATCGCCACCATAACGAATCGCATTAACTACCAAATTAGTCACTACTCGTTTAATGGCTACTGCATTACCGTGAAGAGATTTAGGGATCTCAACTAAGTTGGTTTGAATTTCACGCTCATAGCCCCCTTCGGCCAAAATCACTTCATTAACAATGGTGTTAATATCCACATCAATAAAGTCTTGTTTTGCTACTGGCTTAAGATAATCCATAAACTGCCCGATGATCTCATTACATTCTTCCGTATCTTTAATCATACTTTCAGCTAAGTAATCATCTTGAGGTGACATCATTTCCGTTGCCAAACGAATGCGTGTTAATGGGGTACGAATATCATGACTCACCCCCGCCATTAATAATGCTCTGTCTTGCTCTAGCTGCTGGATCCCTTTTGACATTTGATTAAAAGCACGAGTCACCGCTTGAATTTCTGATGCGCCTTTTTCTGGTAAAGGATCTGGGATTTCGCCTTTACCTACCTTACGTGCAGCGGTTTGTAGTGCCATTAATGGCCGATTTTGAATTTTAATAAATGCCCACCCACCCAAGATGACCAATAAGGCGATAAACAAACTATTTCTGAATAACGGAGCAAAGTCCTCTTCTTGTAACTCCGAAAGCGGTATGCGCATATAAAAATCAGGCATCGCTTCTGTTTTCATCCAGAGAACATAGCTGCCCGCACCTAGTATCAAACGCACTTCTGTTGGTGAGTCTAACTCCTGGGTCATCTCTTCACTTAAAAATTCAACTGGGCTTGCTTGATAATATTCTCTCATTTCAGGATCACGCTCATCATGAATACTTACGCCTAATTGTTCTAATAACTGACGACGTAAAGGCTGACCTAGCTGCACATTTTTACCATCTTCAAGTGTGACATCTTCCGCCAACATTAAACGAACTTCATAAGCCAAAATGCGGTTGAATTGCTGCAAACTAGGTAGTAAAGCGTAATTAAATACAGCGAGATAAGAGAATACCTGACTGGCGATAAGAAGGGATGCGAGGAGTAAAAGGGTTCTGGCGAAGGTACTTTTCATGGGAGTTCTCTGTTTAATGATGAATTTGAAGAGAGCTAGAGGCTATACGCTGCGCTAACTAGAAACGATAACAGCGAGTATGATTGGTGTGGTGAGTTTTTAGGTTTCAGGACGCTACGCTTGCAGGTTTCAGGTGTACTCGCATTTGATCTTCCTGAAACCTGAGACCTTCGCTTTTTGCTCTTATAGAAGCGAAGCGGTTTAGTTAGCTCAGCGTATAGTCTCTAGTTTCAAACTCAATACTCACAACGACAAAAAACGGTTCTCCCCTTATATCAACAATGACTACCAAGTAACATTAGTGAACAAGGAGAGGGAACTGTATTTTACACGCTGCAATGACAACGATCGCCTCTGAAATCTGCAAGGGAGCTTGCGACCGATCTGAATCCTGCTTTTGCTCTTACTGAAACCTGAATCCCACTCTTACGCTTCTGCCCCATCAGGAACAAACACATAACCTAATCCCCATACCGTTTGGATATAACGAGGGCGACTTGGATCTTCTTCTATCATACGGCGAAGACGAGAAATTTGAACATCGATAGAGCGTTCCATTGCTGAATATTCACGACCACGCGCCATGTTCATCAACTTATCACGCGACATCGGCTCACGCATGTTCGTCACAAGTGATTTTAATACCGCAAATTCACCAGATGTTAATGGCATCGGCTCTTCGTTGCGGAACATCTCACGCGTACCTAAGTTTAGACGGAACTCACCAAATTCAACCATTTTGTCTTCTGCACTCGGTGCGCCTGGCGCTTCAATTACTTGACGACGCAGAACCGCACGGATACGTGCTAATAATTCACGTGGATTAAAAGGTTTTGGAAGGTAATCATCTGCACCCACTTCTAGACCAACGATACGATCGATTTCATCGCCTTTTGCTGTCAGCATTAAAATCGGCAACATATTGTTCGCGCTGCGTAAACGACGGCAAATAGATAGACCATCTTCACCTGGCAACATTAAGTCCAATACCATTAGGTGAAACGTTTCACGAGCCAATAAGCGATCCATTTGTTCACTATTAGCTACGCTACGTACTTGAAAGCCTTGCTCTGATAAATATCGCTCTAATAACGAACGAAGGCGAGCGTCATCATCAACGACTAAAATCTTATGGTTTTCTTGCATGGGCTTAACCTCAATATATGTCTTATTTCAGTTTACTCGTAACTTTAAGCAATAGAAGTGCTATATCACAAAAAATGAGAGGTGAAATTGTTACTTTTTATGTAACAGCTTCAAGTTTTACGTATAGAATAAAGTATTAAGATAGATTAGTGAGCAAATATGTTAGTCGGATATAAACGAGCACAATGCAAAAAGGTTCTGGTTATCAACCGTAAAGGTGGTGCTGGAAAATCAACCTTTGCGATTGCAATGGCATCTTTCTACGCTCATCAGAATGTAAAAACTGAAATTATCGATCTCGATCCTCAAGGTACAAGTCATTTTTGGGGAAGTAAAAATGATGGGGTTAGAACAACTAAATTCTTGCCTTCTTCTAATGTGCCTTTTTCTTTAGCTTTACGATTAGAAGCAGATACCAGAATTACGGTGATTGATTCTCCCTCTAATTTTAGTCAATTTGAAATGGAGAAATATATCTCGATGGTGGATAAAATTGTCTTTCCGGTTCAACCCTCACCGATTGATGTTCACTCTATGTTGGGGTTTATTAAGGATTTGATTAAGTCTCCAGCATTTAGAAATAACAGAGTTGAATTAGCCTTTGTGATTACTCGCTGCAAAGAAAACAAACAAGGCACAGAGTTTGTTCACAAAGTACTGCAACACATGAAATACCCGTTATTAGGTACTATGTCTGAAAGTCAGGCGTATCAAAATATGTTTTCGGAAAAGAATAGTTTTTTGATTAGCCATCCAGAATTAGATAAAGAACTTTGGCAGAAGATGAAGCAGTGGCTTGATGTTGATATGACGCCACCACAAACGCTAGCCCCAGAAACAAAAAAAGTGGCTGAGCCGAAACCAACCACTTATCGTTCTTTACTTAAAAAGCGTTATTAAATACCAAACTCAGCACGGTACGCTTTTACAGATTCAAGTTGCTCAGCATTGTCGCCTTTCTCTTCTAAGAAAGAGATCAGGTCAGTTAAGCTTACGATTGAGATAATAGAACAACCGAAGTCACGCTCTACTTCTTGAATCGCAGATAATTCACCTTTGCCTTTTTCTTGACGATCGATTGCCACAAGAACACCAGCCAGATCAGCCCCGTTTGCTTGGATAATTTCCATTGATTCACGGATTGCCGTACCAGCCGTGATAACGTCATCTACCAGCATGATACGACCTTTAAGATCGCTACCAACCAAGTTACCACCTTCACCGTGATCTTTTGCTTCTTTACGATTAAAACAGTATGGTTTGTCGGTGTCATGGTGATCTGCTAACGCTACCGCTGTAGTTGTCGCAATTGGAATGCCTTTGTACGCTGGGCCAAACAATACATCGTAATCAATACCTGAATCTGCCAATGCTGCCGCATAAAAACGACCTAAACGCGCTAGATCACGACCGGTATTAAATAAGCCAGCGTTGAAAAAATATGGGCTTGTGCGGCCAGACTTTAAAGTAAACTCACCAAATTTTAGTACTTCTTTCTCAAGGGCAAATTCAATAAACTCACGCTGGTATGCTTTCATTTTCATTCTCTCTTTTT
>JAAGZR010000207.1 GCA_024206155.1 Aliivibrio sp. | reverse complement strand
TATCATGTTATCGTTATATAATTTCCATATTAGTTTACTCATAGTTTCTGATGCATTTGTAAAATGGATGTCTGTAACTACCTGCTTTAGTACGTTCGAAATACGTGAACGTTGCTGTTTCGCCAATGTAGTCATGAATGTTGTTTTGTATATCAGCTAGATCTTTGTAAGTAAAGCCTTTACCTGGTGGACAACCGAACCTAACGCCTTCGTAGTCCATCATAAAGAACTTGCCTAGTGTACCTTCGCGCTTGCCTTTACCTGCTTCATAGCCTACGATTGTAGCTTCAGCATCGTGAAAGTCTTTGAACTTTTGTAAGTTGTAAGAACGTTTGCACTGATAAGGACCGTCAAGACGTAATATAGAGCCTTCGTAACCGTCAGCTAGAAAAGCATCATGATGTAAGTTTAATGCTTCTTCATATTTATGAACTATAAATGTTGGTACATATCTAACACAATAAGAATATAGAGAATCTTCTGTAAACTCATTTCTAAGGTTGTACTGACGCGTGGAATAGTTTTCAGAACCGTTAGCATAGTCATAGCAATGAAACTGTACTAGCTTTTTAGATTCAGCTCTATCATCTGCTGTAGGTTTTTGTTTACGTACAAGAGATATAATCTTTTCGAAGTCATCACGTAGATCATGGTTGTACAATTCGCCATCGAGTATAGCATCTTCATAAGTGTCGAAGAAAGGTTTAAGGTTTTTTAGTATGTGGTCAATGTTTAGCCACAGTTTACCTGCACGAGAGTATGCATATACTTCGCCTTTGTCATTAAGTTGGATTACACAGCGTACGCCGTCAAGTTTTGGTTGCATGTAGACTTTTTTAGTCCAGTCGACTGGTTTTGAGTCAACTTTGTATGCGAGCATTGGTTTTATCATTTATATTTATTTA
>JAAGZR010000206.1 GCA_024206155.1 Aliivibrio sp. | reverse complement strand
TGGAGGAACTACTGGAGATACTGCTTTTGTGAGTAACAATGAAGATTTAGAAGCAGATACATACTTTACACCAAATTACTAATAATAAACATGAGAACAATACCAGAAGGATTATATTCGGTCAAAGGTGCTAAATTTGCTGCACTTGATCTACCTAAAATTAAAGAAGTGCGCGGTAAAGAGTGGGTATTCTACGGTGAAGACAACCTATTTCCACAAAAACTAATACAATTGTATGATACTAGTGCTATGCATCACACTGCTGTACAAGCTATTAAAGATGGTATTATCGGCGAAGGAATCATAGACTATGGAGAAGAATACATCAATACTCAAGGAGAGACTATCGATGACATCTTTGAAAAGATTTCACTAGATTACACATTATATAATAGTTATGCACTGAATGTGGTCTGGAACAAAGAGGGTTCACGTATCGCAGAGATCTATCATCTTCCATTTGCTAATGTGAGAAGTGGAAAGATGGATGAGGAAGACGAAATAGTAGAGTATTTCTATTCTTCAGACTGGTCAAATACGCGTAAATACAAACCAGTTCCATATAGAGCATTTGATGCAACTGATAATAAAAAAGAAAACGCTTCGCAAATCTATATTTGCAAGAACTATACACCAGGTAATGATTACTATGCACTACCAGCCTATGTTGGTGGTTTGAATGATATTGAACTTGATGGTAGAGTATCAAAATTCCATAACGCGAATATTTCAAACGGATTAGCACCATCAATGTTTGTTCAATTCCGAAACGGCATACCTAGCCCTGAAGAACGAAGAGATATTTATAAAGAGATTGAAGAGACTTTTAGTGGAGAAGAGAATGCAGGTAGATTCTTCTTGGCATTTAGTGAACCAGGAAAAGAATTACAAGTTACACCAATCGATAACGCAAACGACGACTATTACCTACTTCTTGAAGAGCGTATCTCTAGTAGAATCTTGACAGCACACAGAATAACATCTCCGTTGCTTCTAGGAATAAAAGACTCTAGTGGTTTTAGTTCTAATGCAGACGAAATAAAGATTGCATACGGACACTTTGAGGGTACCGTAATACAACCTAAACGTGAAAAGATCTTGAAAAGCTTTGGTTACATGCTAAATCTTGCAGGATATAATGTCAAACTAGAAGTTCAACCTAACGAGATTCTAGTAGTTGATGAAGAAACTCAAATTGAAAATAACATAGAAGAGAATGGCATCGATAACTAATGTAAAAATTTGTGACGGTTATGATGGTCTAATCAAGACCTCTAATAATGCTGCAATTACATCAACACCTGTACAGCTGACTGATGGTCTTGGTAATAACTTGCCAATTCAAGTAGGTACAAATAGTACGATATTTTCACAAACTGTTGATTTTACTAATGCTACTGTAGTTGGAGCAGCTGGTGAAAAAGGAGATAAAGGAGACCAAGGTATTCAAGGAGTAACAGGTGCTACCGGTCCTGCTGGAGCCAAAGGAGACAAAGGAGATGCTGGTATCGCAAGTAATGGTTACTATGCATCATTCTATGATA
>JAAGZR010000205.1 GCA_024206155.1 Aliivibrio sp. | reverse complement strand
TCAGCAAGAATTTGGTGGCCTTGTTCAAAAATGTCCCATAAATCATCATCATCTGGCAACGTTGGTGGTTTATAATAAAACACCGTATTGGGCTCGATAGTTAACTGATACCAAGATAAATGTGGCGGATTAAGCTCAATCGCTTGTTTTAAATCAGATAACGCATCATCAATACTTTGGTTCGGTAGGCCATGCATTAAATCAAGATTGAAGCTGTTTAATCCGGCTTCATGAGCAAGGCGGGCAGCACGAATAGCTTCATCTTTACCGTGAATACGTCCCAGTTTTTCTAACTTCTCTTGCTGAAAACTTTGTACACCAATGGAGATGCGATTAACACCTGCTTCACGGTATTCAATAAAACGACCTGCTTCTACGGTTCCAGGGTTCGCTTCCATTGTGATTTCAATGTCATTAGCAAAAGGTAAGCGTTTTTCAACTTCGGTCAATAAACGCTTAATCTCAGGAGCGGTAATTAAGCTTGGCGTACCACCACCAATAAAAATAGAGTGCAGCTTACGTGATTCATTTTGCATATCATAACGCGCAAGATCGGTATCAAGATCGTCAATTAACGCTGAAATGTATTGTGCTTCAGGGATTGTTGTTTTCAATGCATGAGAATTGAAATCGCAATATGGGCATTTTTGAATACACCATGGAATATGAATGTATAAGCTTAGTGGTGGTGGAACTAGCATTACTTATTTACCTTCCTTTAATGCAGCAAACAGCTTTTTCAGCGCTTTACCACGGTGAGAAAGTTGTTTTTTACGCGCAGGCTCAAGCTCTGCTGAAGAACAGTTATCTTCACTTAACCAGAAGATAGGGTCATAGCCAAAGCCATTTTTACCTTGTTGTTCAGTAGAAATGTGACCTTCCCATGAACCATGACAAATAAGTGGCGTAGGATCGTTCTCGTGCTTCATTAGTACCAATACACAATGAAAGCGTGCAGTACGTTTTTTTGCAGGAATGCCATCCATTGCCGCTAGCATTTTATCTATGTTCTTTTGATCTGTTGCGCCGTCACCAGAGTAACGCGCAGAGTAAACACCAGGAGCCCCATTTAGTGCATCAACCTCTAGGCCTGAATCATCAGCAATCGCCGGTAAGCCTGTTTCTTTTGCTGCGTGACGCGCTTTAATAATGGCATTTTCGATAAAGGTTGTGCCAGTTTCTGCTATGTCAGATACGTTGAATTCACTTTGTGCAACCACATCAAATCCAAAGTCAGACAGCACATCAGCCATTTCACGAACCTTACCTTGGTTTCCTGTTGCTAATACGATTTTGCTCATAATGATTCTCTTATTCTTCTACGTAAAACTTTTGATTGAATTTTAATTTTCCAGCACCCTTGGTGTCGGCAGATACATCGATATCAAAGCGAAAGGTTTCTTCGTTAGTGATTGGTAGCTCTGCAATGTAGTAAATTGCGTTTTGCTCTTTAATTTCACGGAAGGTTAACGTTTTTGTTTGGCCGAGTAAATTTTTAGCTGTCCCTGTAATTTTTGCAGCAATAGCAGGCTTACCTGCTTGTGATATATCTAACACGCTGATGTTAATTAAGGCGTTGTAGCCAGAGCGTTTTAGTTGATAAGCGCGTGCTACTTTTGGGGTTAGAAATGTTGAGTTGAAGGCGGAATAATGAACTTCTACATTTTTAATTTGTACAAATTGACCTGCAAACGTGGGTAAACTAAAAAGAAATAGGGACAAAAGTAAGGTTATTTTTTTCATAGTGATCTTCATATAAAGGCCTCCATATAATACCAAATCCAGTAATTACATTGGTATAAAAAAGCCGAGGATTAACTCGGCATTAATAGTTATTTTGACAGCAATAATTGCTTGATGGCTTCTGGGATAATTTCAGGTGAATGAATTCGAACTTGTTTATGACGATTTAGTTCTCCTTTTTCTACCGTAATTTTTCCTTTAGCCACTTTAAACAGTTTGGATAAGTACTGAATTAAATGCGCATTTGCTTTTCCATCAACAGGAGGTGCGGTAATCGCAATTTTAAGTTCTTCACCATGTACTCCAACAATTTGATCTCGACTGGCTTTTGGTTGCAGATACAGTCGTAAGATCAAATCATCATTATCGTATTTAACAGGCATCGTTAAATTACAAGCTATACCAAATAGGACCAATTAAATCGCCCATTAAGAAGTTAGCAAATTGAAGTACGATAAATAGCACTAATACGCTTAAGTCGAGTCCGCCCATTTGAGGCAGGATTTTACGAATAGGCGCTAACATTGGTTCTGTTAATTGATGCATAACGTATTCAATTGGGCTGCGGCCTTGGCTCACCCAGCTTAAGATAGCGCGTACTAATAAGATCCAGAACAGCAAACCACCAGCGGCTTTAGCAAGGGCGATCAAACCAATGAATAAAAACTCAGGGCCAAAAGCAACACCGCCTGATACGACTAATTGTAGAGCAACAAACTTCACAACACACAGTACATAAGCAAATAATACAGTGGCTAAGTCTAAGCTACCAATCGATGGGATTACACGTCGTAAAGGAGAGACTATTGGTTGTGTCACTTTTACGATAAATTGTGAAAATGGATTATAGAAATCAGCTCGTGCGACTTGTAACCAAATTCGTAGGATCACGACCATGATGTATAAATCAAAAACGGTCGAGATTAAAAAGCTCATTGCATTCATAGTTTATTAACCTTAAAAATCATTGGTTTTGAAAATAAAGTGGTTCTGAAAATAGAATTACTTTTTAAAATAGCGATTCCATCTCTTCTGCTCGAGAGACCGCAGCTTGCATAGCCTTAGCGACGATCTCTTGCAGGTTATGTTCGTTAAAGGTGCGCAGTGCTTCTGCAGTCGTGCCTCCTTTTGAGGTTACTTGCTCGCGCAGTGTCGATAACTCTGTCTCAGGATTTGCTACCACCATTTCAGCCGCACCAAGTGCCGATTGTTGAACGAGCAGACGCGCAGTATCTTCACTAAAGCCTTGTTTAATCGCTTCCGCTTGCATCGCTTCCATGAACAAGAAGAAATACGCTGGAGCGCTTCCTGCTGCGGCAATAACCGAGTTAATGCCAGATTCTTTCTCTACCCAACAAACCTCACCTACCGCTGAAAGTAAATTACCAGCATAGGTTTTGTCTTGTTCTGAGATATGCTCTACCGCAAACAAGCCACTCATGCCTTTACCAACGAGTGCTGGGGTATTTGGCATAACACGAACTAGATTCAATTCAGTGGTAAACATCTCATTGAGGCGCTTTGCTGAAATACCTGCGGCAATTGAGATAACTAACTTATCTGAGAAATCGACAATTTGTAAGGGTTCTGCTGCTGCTGCCATCATTTGTGGTTTAACAGCCAAGACAATTACTTCAGCCTGTTGAGTTGCCGTTAAATTATCTGTGGTCGTATTGATACCATAGCAACTTTTTAAATACTCAAGCTTCTCTGTACTTGGGTTGGTTGCTGTGATTTTTCTCTTTGGGTAGCCACTGCTAATTAATCCAGCGATGATAGAGCGAGTCATATTGCCCGCACCAATAAAAGCAATGTTGCGATGTTCCATTAGTGTTCCTTACTTTATACCAATCAATTTAGTGATATTGGTATCATTCGAGTTGAGATTCTTTTTAGCCTCTAGCACCAAAAATAGCGGTACCAATTCGAACCATTGTTGAGCCAGCTTCAATTGCGGCATCCATATCGCCACTCATTCCCATTGATAGGGTATCCACTTGCGGATATTGTGCGCGTAATTGGTTTTGAATGGAAGCAAGTTGTGTAAATGCTGCCAGTTGCTCATCATAATTAGAGACGTTAGCAGGGATCGCCATTAGTCCACGTAAAGTTAGGTTTGGCATCTCATTGATTGCCGCTGCCAGTGTCATTACTTCTTCAGATGTGGTGCCTGATTTACTTTCTTCTGAGCTGATATTGACTTGAATAAGTACATTTAGTTTCCCAAGGCTTTCCAGGCGTTGCTCATTCAGGCGTTGTGCTATCTTCAGGCGGTCAATAGAATGAACCCAATCAAAGTGTTCCGCTATTGGGCGAGTTTTATTGGATTGAATAGGTCCAATGAAGTGCCATTCTAATTCTGTATTAGAATGGTTACTTTGGAAGTATTGCACTTTTTCTACGCCTTCTTGAACGTAGTTTTCGCCAAATGCACGTTGGCCAGTATCAATGGCCTGTTCGAGCAGTTCGATAGGTTTAGTCTTACTCACTGCCAGTAATTGTACAGAATCTGGCTGTCGGCCACATTTTTGAACGCTATTCCCTATCTGAAGGGTGATTTGATTGATATTTTGCTTAATACTAGTCATAGAAACGATTACCGAGGAAAATTATGGACATCACAGAACTATTGGACTTTAGTGTAAAACAAAACGCATCAGATCTACACCTATCTGCAGGAGTTCCTCCTATGGTGCGTGTAGATGGGGACGTTCGTAAACTGACATTACCTGATTTTACACACGCAGAAGTTTACCGTTTAGTGACGGACATTATGAATGATGCTCAGCGCAGTGAATTTGAAGAAAAGTTAGAAGTTGATTTTTCATTTGAGTTGCCGAATGTTGGACGCTTTCGTGTTAATGCGTTTAACCAATCTCGCGGATGTGCAGCAGTATTTAGAACCATTCCTGTTGAGATCCCGTCATTAGTTCAACTTGTCGCACCAGAGATTTTTACTAATATCGCTAATTATCAAAAAGGGTTGGTATTAATTACGGGGCCAACAGGTTCTGGTAAATCAACGACGCTTGCAGCGATGGTCGATTACATTAATGAAAATCACAATAAACACGTATTGACGATTGAAGATCCGATTGAGTTTGTGCACAAAAATAAGAAATGTTTGATTAACCAGCGTGAAGTACATCGAGACACACACAGCTTTAAGGCGGCATTACGCTCAGCGCTACGTGAAGATCCTGATGTTATTTTGGTGGGTGAACTTCGTGACCAAGAAACTATTAGTTTAGCATTAACCGCAGCAGAAACGGGCCACTTGGTATTTGGTACCTTGCACACCAGTTCAGCAGCTAAAACCATTGACCGCATTATTGATGTGTTCCCGGGCAGTGAGAAGTCTATGGTGCGCTCAATGTTATCGGAGTCATTAAAAGCAGTGGTCGCTCAGACTTTGTTAAAGCGTAATGGTGGTGGTCGTGTGGCATGTCATGAAATTATGATCGCGACGCCTGCAATTCGTAATTTGATCCGTGAGGATAAAGTAGCGCAAATGTATTCCATTATTCAGACGGGTTCTTCTTTTGGTATGCAGACAATGGAACAAAATGCGAAAAAAATTATAGCCCAAGGTCTCGTCGACCCTGATGAAGTGGCAAAAAAAGTTGATATTAGTAGTGTAGGTTTTTAACTATGAAATTAGATCAACTGCTAGATAACATGGTACAGAAAAAAGCGTCTGATGTTTATATTACAGTGGATTCCCCATGTTTGTTACGTATTCACGGTGAGTTTCAGCAGCTAGGTGAAAAACAGACGGTTAATTCTGTCACGGCGTTACTAGCTGAAATGATGAATGACGAGCGTAAAAAAGAGTTTAACCAAAAGCTAGAAGCCAATTTTGCGATTGTAAAAGAGAGTGGTCGTTTTCGTGTTAGTGCGTTTTGGCAGCGTGAGCAGCCAGGTGCGGTAATTCGTCGTATTGAAACTACAATACCTTCGATGGATTCGTTGAATTTACCTGATGTAATGAAGGATCTTGCGATCTCTAAGCGAGGTTTGGTTCTCGTTGTTGGGGCTACAGGTTCGGGTAAATCGACTTCAATGGCGGCGATGACAGGCTATCGAAATGACAACCGTTACGGCCATATATTAACGGTAGAAGATCCGATTGAATTTGTTCATCCGCATAATAAGTGTATTGTTACTCAGCGTGAAGTTGGCTTAGATACACAAAGCTATGAAGTGGCATTGAAGAACTCTTTACGACAAGCACCAGATATGATTTTAATTGGTGAGATCCGCAGTCGTGAAACCATGGAATATGCAATGACGTTTGCAGAAACTGGTCATCTTTGTATGGCGACGCTGCATGCAAACAATGCGAACCAAGCATTAGAGCGTATTCTTCATTTAGTACCTAAAGATCATAAAGAGCAGTTCTTATTTGATCTTTCAATGAACTTAAAAGGGATCATTGCTCAGCAATTGGTGCCTGATATGAATGGAAATGGTCGTCATGGGGTTTACGAAGTATTGTTAAATACTCCTCGGATTTCAGATTTGATCCGTCGTGGTGATCTGCATGAGCTAAAAGTAACCATGGCAAAATCACGAGAGTCAGGCATGCAAACGTTTGATCAGTGTTTGTTTGATTTGGTTGTGACAGAGAAGATTTCTGTGGAAGAAGCGTTGCATAGTGCGGACTCAGCGAATGACCTGAGATTGATGTTAAAGACGAAGCGAGGGGATTCATTTAGCTCGTCGAAGCTTGATAATGTGTCTATATCGTTAGACTAAAAGCGATACGCTTTGCTAACTAGAACGCTACGTTCTAGAAACTATAAGAGCAGTAATACGTAAATGATTACTGCTCTTAATATCTGCTTTTGATCTTATAGGAGCGAAGCGTTCTAGTCCCTAGTTTCTAGTTCTTAACCCCACTGATTCTCAAACCAGCTTTCTAAAATCACTACCGCTGACTGACAGTCAATATTGCCTTTCGATAATGCTTTATAACCACCAAACTCAAACAAATCAGCGCGAGCTTCAGCAGTTGATAGGCGCTCGTCATGCAACTCAACTTGCTTACCAAAACGGCCATGCAGACGATTGGCAAATTTCTTTGCGCGAGGAGTGATGGTTTCGAGTTCTTTACCATGAAGATCGGTAGGTAAACCGACAACGATCAAATCTGGGTTCCACTCTTTAATTTGTTTTTCAATATCATCCCAATTAGGGGTGCCATCTTGAGCTTTAAATGCTTTTAATGGACTTGCAGTACCGGTGATCTCTTGACCAATGGCAGAGCCAATGCTTTTAGTGCCAAAATCGAATGCCATGATGGTACGTGAACTCATGCGTGTCCAACCTCGCTAGATAGGTTTGCTGGGCTAATGCCTAAAATTTCAATCGCTCTTCGCCAGCGATCAGGAATAGGGGTATCAAAAATAATCGAAGGATCAGCCTCTAAAACAAGCCAGCTGTTTTCGGACAGTTCTTGTTCAAGTTGTCCTGCATCCCACCCTGAATATCCAAGTGCAACCAAGTACTTACGTGGCTGAGATTCGGTACCAAGCGTCGCAAGAATATCCTTTGATGTAGTTACTGAAAGTTCGCTTGTCACTCGTATACTTGATGTATAGCGATCTTTCACTGAATGTAATACAAAGCCTCGATCATCAGATACAGGACCACCATTCAATACTGGTTGAGTTAAGGTTTGTGGAAAAATAATAGGAGAGGCGTTCTCTAGTTTTATTTGGTCAAGCATGCCTTCCAATGAAATCGGAACCGTCTCATTAATACGCAGCCCCATGGTTCCCTCTGAATCATGCTCACAAATATAGATAACACTTCGATGGAAAAATGGGTCTTTCATACTTGGCATTGCTACTAAAAAATGGTTTTTTAAATCCACAAAGCCTCCTAAAAATTCAGGGTAACTAATGTTGCTTTGTCACTAAAGGGAGTGATGAACTCCCTTTGTTATGCAAGGCTCAATTAAGCGTTAATACGACGCTCGATAGCATCCATTAATTTGCCAGTGATTGAGATATCGAACGCAGCTTCGATTTCTTTAATGCAAGTCGGGCTAGTTACGTTGATTTCTGTCAGTTTGTCACCAATCACATCCAGACCTACAAAGATTAGACCTTTTTCTTTTAATGTTGGAGCAACGGCATTAGCAATCGCCCAGTCAGTCTCACTTAATGGACGCGCTTCACCCGTACCGCCTGCGGCTAAGTTACCACGAGTTTCGCCTTTTGCTGGGATACGAGCTAAGCAGTAAGGCATTGGCTCGCCATCAACCACAAGAATGCGTTTGTCACCATTGCTGATATCTGGAACAAAGGTTTGTGCCATGCAGTAATTTTGTTCGTGATTAGTCAGAGTCTCAATGATAACTGATACGTTTGGATCGCCTGCTTTAACACGGAAGATTGATGCGCCGCCCATACCATCAAGTGGTTTTAGGATAATATCGCCATGCTCTTCGCGGAAGGCTTTAATTTTTTCAGCTTTACGCGTGACTAGTGTTGTTGGTGTTAGTTCTGGGAACCAAGCAGTAAACAGCTTTTCGTTACAATCACGTAGGCTTTGCGGTTTATTAACAATCAATGCACCTTGAATCTCAGCACGCTCTAAAATGTAAGTTGCGTAGATATATTCAGTATCGAATGGAGGATCTTTACGCATTAGTACCGCATCAAGATCAGCAAGGTCGATAGTTTGCTCTGACTTAAATTCATACCAGCTTGCAGGGTCTTCTTTTAGTTCAACCACTTTGGTATCAGCAACTGCTTTACCTTGATCTAGGTGTAGGTCAGCCATTTCCATGTAATGGATTTCCCAGCCGCGCTTTTGTGCTTCAAGCATCATGGCAAAGCTAGAGTCTTTTTTGATGTTAATGGATGAGATAGGATCCATTACGATACCGAGTTTGATCATTGAATTTCTCCAGTTAGCCAAGATCGCCAAAACGAACTTGTAAGGCGGTAATTGCGGTAAGCGCTGCGGTTTCAGTTCTTAGAACTCTAGGACCAAGCAACGTTTCTTCAAATTGATATTGTTCTGTCATGTTAATTTCATCAGACGATAAGCCGCCTTCAGGACCAATTAACAAGCGTACATTTGTTACGGGTTCCGGCAATGTATTGATCGAGTATTTTGCTCTTGGATGAAGGTTTAGTTTTAATCCGTTATACTCTTCAGCACACCACTCTTCTAAAGACATAATTGGGCGAATTTCAGGAACCGTATTACGACCACATTGTTCACAGGCGGCAATCGCTATTTTTTGCCACTGGTCGAGTTTTTTCTCGAAACGCTCTTTATTTAGTTTCACGCCACAACGTTCTGAAATAAGAGGAGTAATGGTATTAACCCCTAGCTCGACAGATTTTTGAATAGTGAATTCCATTTTATCACCACGAGAAACCACTTGGCCTAAGTGTAAATTTAATGGAGATTCACTGCTGCGCTCTATACGTTCGCTGATCTCAACCTCTACGCTTTTCTTTGATGCGGAAGTTATCACAGCAGGAAACTCAGCACCGCTGCCATCAAACAGTAATACGGCTTCACCTTCTTTCATTCGCATAACACGGCCAACATGGTTAGCAGCATCATCGCTTAAATTAATTTTTCCTTGTGAAGGAAGCAGTTCGGGATGATGGATTCTTGGTATTCTCATGGTCTACTTTTCTTTAACTATCTTACATTTAAGGATGGAGGTTAATGGTTGCTTTTTCAACCTCTAAGTTAGTCTATGTTATTTCATACAGGCTTTATAGACAAATTGGTTATGGTTACCTTGAATTTTAGCAATACGTTTATCACGCTCACATTCCCATGCTGAGACAGGGTATTGTTTATTCCACGCTTCCATTAATTGACGCTGTGCTTTGGATAAATTAAAACGATATTCATTATTCATGTATAAATAAGTACGAGCAATGGCACCTCTAGATTGTGCTGGCGGCTCTGCTACACGGCCTTTAAAATCAACTTTAAAAGCACATTGCCCATAATTGGCACCTTTATTCCCGTTCCATTGTGAAAAACGGAAATTAGAACGATCACCATTCACTTCGCCAATGGCTGGAACTAAGTTGTGTAAGTCAGCTTCCATCATTTTGAATTGTTTGTCTTTGCGGGTGCAATTCTTGCGTCCACCATCTTGCCAGCATTGGCGTTGATGGCCAAACTGCCAAGCCGGGACTACGTGCTCCCACTCGATGCGGCTAGCACGCTTTTCTTGTTTACGAACGTCATAACCACAACTTTGTAAGTCAGGAATACCTTTCTTTTTATCTTTCCATGTAATGTCACAGCCACAATAGAAAGAAGTTGGGTGATCAAGATAGATTTTCACGGCTAGTTTTTTAGCTTTAGAAAATGAAGAAGGGGGAGCGGAAAGTGCATTGAAGCTGAAAGTTATCGCGATGATGCTAATAACTAAGCGAATTAATGTCATGGTAAACCTACTGATTATTATATTAATACAGTAAGGGTAGCCTATTGTTAATTTGCATTATAGATAAATTAATTACTAGGATAAAAAACAGCTGAAATATGTACATTCATACCGCTATGAGCGAGGTTTAATCCATTTTAGTGGGGACTGACACGCTTTACAGAGGTATTGAGTTTCTTTACGTTGAACTCGATTATGACGGCGAACAGTAAGTTCATGTGTTGTGCATTTGCAACGATAAGGAAAGGTTTTTCCCTTTACCGAATCAACACTAAAGCTGTGCGTGGTTCTTGCTGGTAAATTGAAAACTTGATTCATCACTCCTTGCCACTCTTTGCCGTGAGGGCGCACTCGACCATATAGTTTGAATGTGATTAGGTGAGCGATTTCATGAGGGATCACTTCATTAATAAAGGTGTGTTGATTCTCTTCTAATAAAACAGGGTTAATACGAATTTCCCAACCTTGAAGGCGAGCCGTCCCTGCGATTTTTCCACGCTGAGTAAATTTAATTTCTGGTAAAGAAAAAGGGCGATTAAAAAAAGTAGAAGCTTGTTGAATGCATTGCTGAGCTTTAGCTATGGATGCTTGCTGAAGTGGTGTCATTGAATCTCTTTATTTTTAGTATTTAATACCAATCTACATAAGTATTTGATCATTCTTGCTTGTTAAAATCGATTATATCAGCGTTATAAATTTTGTAATTAGAACCACTAGTTACTGTAATTTATGCCTTGCTCTAATCGATTTTTCCTAAGCAATTATCTGAACAACTACTTATCCAGAATGGTATAAGTTTTAATACCAAGGTAATTATAAAGAGTATATGGGGCTCGAAAACAAAAAAGGAAGCCGAAGCTCCCTTTTAAATTCAAGGATAAGCAATTAATGCTTACTTAATGCCTGCGAAATCACGAAGGATGTCTGCTTTATCTGTTGCTTCCCATGGGAACTCTTCACGACCGAAGTGACCGTATGCTGCCGTCTTCTTGTAGATTGGCTGAAGAAGGTTAAGCATTTCTTGTAGGCCGTACGGGCGTAGGTCGAAGTGCTGACGAACCGCTTCAATGATGATGTCGTGAGATACTTTTTCAGTACCGAACGTT
>JAAGZR010000204.1 GCA_024206155.1 Aliivibrio sp. | reverse complement strand
TACTAATGAGCGTTGAACTCATTGCAATGTTAGGCGGTTCGTTGTCTGGTTTTATTATGAAACTGATAGCCGCTCAAACACAGAACCAAGCACAGATGTTTGAGTCTATGCTAAAGAGTCAGCAGTTAGCGGATGATTCTGCTGATCGTGCGGCGGCTCGTACTGGTTCTGGTGGTGTTTGGGTACGCCGAATCATTGCTTTGTGTACGTTATTTGCAGTTGTATTTGCACCATTTATACTTGCGTTTTTCAGTGAGCCAGTTACTATCGAGGCAGGAAAGTCAGGAGGGCTTCTTGGTTTCCTTGGTATTACACAGTTGTTCAAAGATGGAAACGGATGGATTGAGTTGAGTGGTTACGTTTTACTACCAGAAGTTCGACAAACAATGCTAGCTTTAGTCGGATTCTATTTTGGTAGTTCTCAAGTAAAAGGTTAGGAAGTAAACCTAGGGTCTTCATTCCCTATTCTGCGGTGTTGGGTCACATCGTTAAAACTTCTGATTGACCCATTTTTATTTAACATTAACGGAGAGCGTATGTCTATGTACAAAGTTGTTGACTCTAAAGGTCGTGAGGTAGTTGTAGAAGTAGATCATTACAACAGGGGATTAGTTCTGGAGAAAGCTTGCAAGGAACTGTACGGCAACGCAACCATAGAATTGATGATAGGTCACTTTAGAATTACGCCGCTAGTATGAAACTTATCTTTATATATTGGTAATATTTCGACATATAATTGCTATATGTACAGAGCGTAAAGATATAAGGGGGCTAATACTACAGCCCCTCTATCTCACGTTCATCGGAAGGCTCTTCACCCTCACAGTAGATAGTCTCATCAGCCTCCTCATATAGATCGAGGTCAATGGTTTGCCCATACACCCAAGACGCAGCTGTTTGCACCAAGTCAATGCAATCTTCTATAGTCTCACTG
>JAAGZR010000203.1 GCA_024206155.1 Aliivibrio sp. | reverse complement strand
GGAACATTCAAATCAAATGATGACTGATTACGAAGTTTGATCCAGTGCTGTTCGATATCTTTCCATGAACCTGACATGACAGTAGCTGCAAAAATGATTGAGAGAAAAATGTTTGAAAATGAATGGACTAAACTAAAGAAGTAAATCGTCTCGAAGTCATGAATACTGACTTCGAGCTAAAATCTACGACAGGGGTGGAAATTTGACTAATTTGGACACTTATCTTACTTTGATATCTTAAGACATATTGTCAAATTATGTTCAAATGTTAGATTATTCACACATCAGGTTTGCATGCTTGATTGCTTCTAGTTGGGATTAATATTTGTTATGGGAGCTTCGCCGGGTTATTATGGCTATACCGCTACATTCATCCTGTGATCTTTCCATACTTAATTGTATTTGTTATTGTCTCATCATTTTTCAAGCCTTTTTTTAATTTTTACCGTTTAATAATACATTGGACATTTTTACTTGTACTTTCTCCTTGGATTGTTGGAAAAGCATTAAGTGCACGTTGGGCAGAGGATGATTATGGAAACGGTCCTAGACTCATTGCTCTTCCTATTGCCGTAGGTGGGTATTGGTTGCTATATGGTTCATACGTGCATCCTGAATATTCACTGTTTCCTCTATTTATCTATTACTTTGTGGCTTGGCCAGCTTTTCGGCATAGCGATGCATGGGAGAAAATAAACAGGAAATCATAATCCTTTGTTTTCAATTCTTTTATTCAATTGTAAGATCAGTCTCTTGTTGAATTATTGAATCTGGTAAACGAAAACCTGTGCTCACCTGGAGTTGTTTTAACAGAGTGGCAATAGAAAGATTCGTTTGACCCTGACGTTCACCAATTAGATTCACCTCTTCTACTTCTATTGATTGTACAGTATCACTCAACATTGTCAGAAGGGGTTCAAGCTTTTGAAGTAGATATAATCTCTTGGCATCATCTCCAGAACGCTTGAGGGATTCAACAAGATCTCTTAATCCTTCTGCCTGTGAGCGCCCTTGCTCAATAATCGTTGCTGCTTCTCCCTTTGCTTCCGCCATCATTGTTTGACATTCTGACTCTG
>JAAGZR010000202.1 GCA_024206155.1 Aliivibrio sp. | reverse complement strand
TTTTTCAAGGCTGTCTAATAACGGTGCATCAAATGGCGTTGAGCGAGATAAAAACGCATCTGCATAGTTTGGTGCTGGCACAAAATTACGACGAATCGTTTTTGGTAAGGACTTAATTAACGCAACAACCAATTCATGACGTAAACCTGGGATCTGCCAGTCAAAACCATCCATGGTTACTTGGTTTAAAATTGGCAATGGCACATGAACAGTAACACCGTCGCTATCTTGCCCTGGTTCAAACTGATAGCTAAGTTTCAGTTTTAAATTGCCTTGATGCCAGAAGTTAGGATAATCAAGATCCGTTACATGACTTGCATCATTACGGAATAACATCTCTTTTTCAAAGTTCAGTAAATCCGGCGTTTCTTTCTGTGCTTTTTTCCACCACGTATCAAAGTGACGGCCTGATACCACATCTGTCCCTACGCGTTGATCGTAAAAATCGGCCAATTGATCATCATCGACCAAGATATCGCGACGACGAGACTTATGCTCTAACTCTTCAACTTCTTGCAATAGCTTGCGGTTGTCTTTGAAGAATTTATGATTGGTATTCCAATCCCCTTCAACGAGCGCTGAACGAATAAATATTTCACGACACACAGGCGCATCAATTGAACCGTAATTAATCTGGCGCTTAGGTACGATTGGAATGCCATAAATGGTCACTTTTTCGTAAGCCATTACTGCCGCTGATTTTTTCGACCAATGCGGTTCACTGTAGCTTCGCTTAATTAAATGACCGGCTAATGGTTCAATCCACTCAGGCTGAATTTTTGCAACAATTCGGCCCCAAAGCTTCGAGGTTTCTACTAGCTCTGCAACCATTACCCATTTCGGTTGTTTCTTAAATAAACCAGACGCTGGGAATAGATGGAAACGCGCATTACGAGCACCTTGATACTCATTCTTCTCTTGATCTTTTTGACCAATATGAGAAAGCATACCGGCTAAAATTGCCGTATGAACTCCTTGGTAGCCTGCTGCTTCTTGATTCACTTTATAGTTAAGCTCTTTCATTACTTGGCTTAATTGATAGTGAACATCTTGCCATTCACGTACACGTAAATAGTTTAAGAAATCTTTACGGCATTGCTTTCTAAACTGATTGCTTGAAAGGGCTTTTTGCTGCTCTTTTACATGCTGCCATACATTTACAAACGTTAAGAAATCAGAATCTTCATGATTAAAGCGTTTATGCTTATCATCAGATTGTTGTTTTTTATCACTTGGGCGCTCGCGTGGATCTTGAATTGATAACGCAGCCGCAATGATCATCACTTCTTGCAATGCATTGTAATTTGGCGCTTCTAGAACCATACGAGCTAAGCGCGGATCTATAGGTAAGCGGGCTAACTCTCGACCCACTTTTGTTAGACGTTTTTTAGGATCTTTTGCATTGGCATTAATCGCACCTAACTCTTCAAGCAGTTTTACACCATCTTGAATGTTACGATTATCTGGCGCTTCTACAAACGGGAAGGCTTGAATGTCACCTAAACCAAGTGCTGTCATTTGTAAAATAACAGATGCCAAGTTAGTACGTAAAATTTCAGGATCGGTAAACTCTGGACGTGCAATAAAGTCTTCTTCTGAATACAGACGAATACATACACCTTCAGATACACGACCACAACGACCCATACGCTGATTCGCACTTGCTTGAGAGATCGCTTCAATTGGCAGACGTTGAACTTTAGTTCGGTAACTATAGCGACTAATACGCGCAGTACCGGGATCAATGACGTACTTAATGCCTGGAACCGTTAACGAGGTTTCAGCCACGTTAGTTGCCAATACAATTCGACGACCAGCATGAGGTTGAAACACTCGATTCTGCTCTTGAGATGACAAACGCGCATATAGAGGCACAATTTCAGTGTCTCGTAAATTACGTTTTTCTAATGCTTCTGCGGTATCACGAATTTCTCGCTCACCCGTCATAAACAATAGAATGTCTCCTAACCCTTCTTCACACAGCTCATCGACTGCATCAAAAATCGCTTCAAGTTGATCTCTATCGGTATCATCACCATCTTCAACAATTGGACGATAGCGCGTTTCAACTGGGTAAGTACGCCCTGATACTTCAATAATAGGCGCATTATTAAAGTGCTTAGAAAAACGCTCAGGATCGATGGTTGCCGAAGTAATGATGATTTTTAAATCTGGACGCTTTGGTAATAACTCACGCAAATACCCCATAATAAAATCGATATTTAGACTGCGTTCATGCGCTTCATCGATAATAATGGTGTCGTATTGATTTAAGTATCTGTCGTTTTGGATCTCAGCAAGTAAGATACCATCTGTCATCAATTTAACTTGAGTGCGCTCAGAAACTTGATCATTAAATCGAACTTTGTAACCGACATGACTACCTAGCTCGGTTTCCATCTCTTCGGCAATACGATCAGCAACAGAACGTGCAGCTAGACGACGTGGCTGTGTATGACCAATATTACCAAATTTACCTCGGCCTAATTCCAAACAAATTTTTGGTAGCTGTGTGGTTTTACCTGAGCCCGTTTCACCTGCAACGATAACCACTTGGTTATTCGCAATCGCTTCTGCTATTTCGTCTTTCTTTTGACTAACAGGCAGATCTGGGTATTGAATCGTTGGACGATCGGCTTCACGGTTATTAGCTACCTGCATAGATTGTGCGATGTCTAATGCAATTTCATCAAACACGGCATTTCTTGATTCTTCTTTTTTAATTCGTGATGCGCCTTGAATGCGTTTACTTAGGCGAAAACGGTCACGCAGCATACATTCACTTAAGGCTTTTCTAAGTGTGGTTGCTGAATTTTGATTTGATTGACTCAAAATATATCCTACTGAATCTTTTATTATTCATTAACTGTGGTAATTCTATCACATTCTTTATGTTATCTGCCTTTGAGAGATAAAAATCTGTTTTACTTAAATGTAATAATTCTCGATTGCTCGAACTGATATCTGTTTGCTAAACTCAATAGACTAATCCTAACCATTAAGATAGTTGTATGGAATTTAACGGTAAGCATATTGAACGCGATGCTCAAGGGTACTTAATGAATCATATCGATTGGTGTGAGGACTTAGTGCCTATGTTAGCTGCGGAAGAAAATATTGAATTAACAGAAGCCCATTGGGAAGTGGTTCGTTTTGTTCGCTCTTTTTATGAAGAGTTTAAAACATCACCTGCGGTTCGCATGCTAGTAAAAGCAATGGAAAAAGAACACGGGCCAGAAAAAGGCAACAGTAAATATCTGTTTACGTTATTCAAATTAGGCCCGGCAAAACAAGCAACCAAGTTAGCTGGCTTACCAAAACCTGCAAAATGCCTATAAATGTTGATTTTAAAGAGTCCGATGGTTTTAATACATTTTAAAATCAGGTAACTCTTGCCACTGGGTTTCAACTTGTTCAAGTGAATTGACACGAGCCAATTGAGGCCCAGCTCTTAGCCATTCAGCTAACGCATTTATCTTTTCTTCTTCTCCACAAGCCAGTACCTCAACCGATCCATCAGCTTGATTACGAGCATACCCAGTTAACCCTAGTTTCAATGCGGTATGCGCGGTATGAAAACGGAAACCAACCCGCTGTACTTTTCCCCTCACACTAAATGTAACTGATTTTCGCGACATAACTCACCTATACCCTTAATTTATAATAAAATTTTCTTAATCATGAGATATTATCAATTTCCCCCTCATATATACGGATGTCATATGAAAGGGTCAGCGTTTCGTTGGATTGATAAATACCTTATCCATCTAAAAATTCAAGAAAAGTTTTATCTACTTTTCTTACTTCCCATTATCGCCCTTTTAAGTCTAACAGCATTTATGGATTCTGCTGCTGATAGCATGATGGCAGAAACATTAGAGCATGAAGTTCAATTTATTGCTTCTACCATTGAAGTGTTCGAACTCATTCTAACACTTCAATAGATTACCTATAATTCACAAAGTAATAGTCCATTTATTAATGCATTTTTGTTTATCACTCAATTCAATATAAATTAATACTCTCTTCGCTCGTTCTTCGTTTGCTTTTACTTCCTACATCAAAGAGAATAGCCACCTAATTAACTCATCAGAGCATCAAACATGACTGTTTCAATTTATTTAGCAAAAGGACGTGATAAATCATTACGTCGTCGTCACCCTTGGATCTTCTCTCGCGGTATTGACCGCATTGATGGGAAAGCAGAGCTAGGTGAAACAGTTGAGATCTATTCAAACAGCGGTGAATGGCTGGCTCGTGGTGCATTTTCTCCACAATCTCAAATTCGTGCTCGCGTCTGGACATTTGATAAAAATGAAGCTATCGACAAAAACTTTTTTGTTCGTCGTTTAAATCAAGCACAAGGTCTACGTGATGTTCTTGCTGAGCGTGAAGGTCTGACTGGCTATCGCCTAATCGCTGCTGAATCTGATGGTTTACCAGGTATTACAATCGATCGTTACCAAAATTATTTTGTGTGTCAGCTTTTGAGTGCTGGTGCTGAAGCGACTAAAGATTTATTAGTTGAAGCGTTAATCGAGTGCTACCCAGATTGTAATATTTATGAGCGTTCTGATGTTTCTGTTCGTAAAAAAGAAGGTCTAAAACAACGTACTGGCGTTCTACACGGTGAAGAGCCACCAGAGTCTGTAATCATTGAAGAGAACGGCGTTAAAATTAGCGTTGATATCGTCAATGGCCACAAAACAGGCTTCTATCTTGATCAACGTGATAGCCGTGAGCGTTCATGCAAATACGTAAAAGACAAAACAGTACTTAACTGCTTCTCTTATACGGGTGGTTTTGGTTTATATTCGCTTAAAGGTGGTGCTAAACACGTTATCAATGCGGATGTTTCTCAACTAGCGCTTGATAATGCGAAGAACAATACTGAAATTAATGGTTTTGATTTATCTAAAGCTGAATTCTTAAACGCTGACGTATTTAAGCTATTACGTGAATACCGTGATAACGGCACTAAATTTGATGTTGTTATCATGGATCCACCAAAATTCGCTGAATCTAAAAACCAGCTAACTGGTGCATGTCGTGGCTATAAAGACATCAATATGCTTGCAATGCAAATTCTTAATCCAGGTGGCACGTTACTAACGTATTCTTGTTCTGGTTTAATGGATGCTGGCTTATTCCAAAAAATCATTGCCGATGCGGCACTAGATGCACACCGCACTGTACAATTTGTTGAACGCTTTGAGCAAGCAGCGGATCACCCTCTTGATTCAGCTTATCCTGAAGGTTTCTACCTGAAAGGTTTTGCTTGTCGCGTAGTGTAATTAGCTAAAACGACTCAAGAATATAACTTAAAAAAGGCGAGATAGGTAACCCCTTCTCGCCTTTTTATTTATATCAACTAACAGTTATAAATAGCACTAATCCACTTTAAACATGTTGAAATTATTATATATTGTGTTCAAGATATCTTCAGCACTCATTGAGCCTAAATCAGAAATTCCAAGTGTTGTACTATCAACGCCTTGTAAGGTTATGTCTGTTTGATTTCCTAACTGATCAGTCACCGATAACACCGTTTGTGAGTTATTGTCATCAATATTTACACCAATATACTGCAACATATCTTCCATAGTTGAGTTTGCTTGAATTGAATCTGGAAGTAACTCTGCTAAATCGAGAATATCTGCTTCATTGTTAGCAGCTACTCCACCAACGGCAAAATCAGCAATCGATGTTTGAGCTGGCGAAACCGAACTGCCTGCGATTTCATCTGCGAAATAGAATATATCGTTACCGCCACCACCAGTTAAAATATCATTTTGACCTGAAGCGTATAATATATTGTCCGCATCGTTACCATAGTTATCTGAGACGACTAGGTGATCTGAATTTATCAGTGCATTCAATTTTTCTTCATCTGTCATTGAGCCTGTTGGCTCTCCTGCTAATTCATCTAAAGTAATACCATCTACTACAATCGTTTGAACTGTATTGCCACTTTCATTTATGTATATCTCTGTATTACCATCAACCTCTGTAATCTGAATTTGAGAGGCTAATAAAGAGAGATCCCACACCGTTGTAATATCAGCAATATCACTTAAATCAATTTTGTCACTATTTAGGTCAAAATCTTTAATTACATCTCTTGCTAAATAACCGCCAATAGATGCATTTGTCCAAGTAAATGTATCTGCTGTGCCTACATCAGATAAGTCTAGTGGATTACCAAATAATAATTCATCATTGGCAGTCCCTGTTAAAATTTCTGAGCCCGATACACCTTGAATCACATTAGGAACAGCGACGGCAACAGTGATGACTTGTTGGGTAATACCACCTTTTCCATCCGATGCTTCTACGATAAACTCATCTGTCGTATCAATAGCTAGTGCCAATGTACTGTTTTCAAGCAATACATATGTCCATAGTCCAGCAGCATTTATATTTAACGTTCCATAAGTACCTGTTGCTGATGAGGTTGAGGCAATTTGCCATGTGATTGGATCGCTCTCTATGTCGGTTGCATTTAATTGGCCTGTAACCGTTTCAACAACGCCTTCTTTTACATCTGCAGTGCTGGTTCCTGTAATTACTGGGGAATCGTTTTCACCTGTAATATTAATGGTTATTACTTGCTGAGTTACCTGACCTGTTGCATCAGTTACATCAATAATTAAAGACTCTTGTGCCCCATCTGCACCGATGGCTTGTGCTAATGTATTGTCTAAGTCGTATTCCCATTTTCCTGATGTTGGATTAACACTAAATATTCCATAAGTAGGTATAGATGAAGTTGAAACGGTATAACCGACATCCGTCCCCTCAGGGTCTAGATAGTTAATTGTACCTTCAACATGCAATTCGCCATCTTCGGCTACCGTACCGTCTGTGACTTGAGGAATAGCAGTATCGATAATTGGCTCATCATCTGTACCTGTGATATTCACGGTGACGTCTTGTGTAATTACACCACCATTCCCATCATCAATTTGAATCGTAAATGTTTCTGTGATGGTTTTATCACCAATCTCTTGTGCTTTATCGTTATCTAATACGTAAGTCCATTCTCCATTTGCATCAACAGTTACAGATCCATAGGCATTAGTTGGTGATGTAATGACGCTGAAATCAAATGTTGTATCTGAAATATCAATATCCGTAATATCTAATTGGCCTGATTTACTTAATTTTCCATCTTCTGCCACATCCACAGAAAGAACACTGGTATTAACCACCTCTGGATCATCATTTGTTCCATTCACTGTAAAAATAATGTCTTGTGTACTACCTAAACCATATTCATCAGTCACTTTAACGGTATAAGTTAAATCGAGTGATTCACCAACACCTAACTGCTGGATCTCTAACGCAGTATTATCAACAACTAATTTATAATCACCGTTTGGTTCCAAGGTTAATGTACCTAAGGCATTACCACTCAGCACTTGCCATGAGTGTGTGTCTAGCGTGTCTGGATCACCATTATCCCAATTGCCTGTCACTTCTATGGTGTTTGAAGCGTTAACACCACTGTCTTCTGTTAATTCTGGTGGAACAGTAACAACTAAATCTGGTGCATCATTTTCACCATTAATAGTAATGGTGATGGTCATTTCAGATGTTTCACCTTCGTCATCCGTTGCGATAATGGTGACTGTATCGGTTAACGTTTCACCTTTTGATAAGCTATTAACCGTAGGATCATTTCCATCTACCGTATAAGTCCAGCGACCAATATTATTATCAACACTGACTGAGCCATAACTCCCTTGCGCACCAGAGGAGACAACTACATTGTCACCAACATCAACATCTGATGTTACGAAGTTTCCAGAAGTAGAACTGCCATCAGCCTCTTCAACTGAGCCTCTGTCCATGCCAGCAATTTTAGGTATATCATTGGTACCCTTAATATTAACGGTTACTTGCTGAGCTGTTTTTGCACCATGAACATCTACTGCGAAAACGGTAAAGACTTCAGAGACAACTTCTCCTTCATTAAGCCCCTGAATATGGGCATCATCATTGTCTAAGGTGTAAGTCCAAACACCATTAGCGTCAACAGTAAAAGTACCGTAAGTACCCGTTAATGTTTTCGCATCAAAAGTAATATCATCACCATTCGGATCAGTAACAACCAATGTCTTAGAATCGGTTATTGTTTCATCTTCTTTTAGCTCCATGATAATTTGATCATTTTGAGCTATTTCTGGCGGTAAATTCGACCCGTCAATGGTTACTGTCACGGTTTCTGTAGACATTTCACCAGCAGCATCCTTAACTGTCACTTCAAAAGTATCCGTTAAAGTATCTCCGATACCTAACACTTTGACAGCATCTAAACTGGTGTCTAAGGTATATGTCCATTTCCCATTAATTAATACAAGACGTCCATAATCACCTTGGTTATCAGCTACACTCCAAGTGTTGGTGTCACCGGTATCTACATCACCATCATTAAGTTTTCCTGAAATTTTTCCATCCGAATCTATATTCGAAATCGTTCCATTTAACTGACCTGATATCTCTGGTGCATCATTTGTCCCTTTAACTTCAACCTTGAAAATCATTTCTACCGGGTCGCCATTTTCATCAACAACGGTTTTACCAAACTTATCGACAACGGTAACTCTGAAGGTATCTGTAACAGGCTCACCTTCATTTAGTTGCTGAACAGATAACGAATCATTATCTAGAACATAGGTCCAATTACCCTTGCTATCTAACGTTAAATGTCCATATGAACCATCGCCTGTAACAAGGTTCCAACTAAGATCTGGTGTTAAACCTACAACATCATCTAACACACCAGTTTGAGTTAATGGGCTTTCATCTTCTTTAAACTCAATTTGTTCAATGATTTCAACGGCTGGAACATCATCCGCAACACCAATTACATTAATATTTATTGTTGAATCTGCACTAACGGCACCTTTGTCGTCTTCAACAACAACACGTACATACTCTTTTTC
>JAAGZR010000201.1 GCA_024206155.1 Aliivibrio sp. | reverse complement strand
GCCTCGGTTGCAGATACGATTAAAAGCATTGCTCAAAGAGAGTGGTATTACGGTGACATTAAGAGAGTTACCGAGTAATGAAGAAGAGATTATTGATGCCTTGATGTTAGAGAAAGTAGATTTGGCATTGGATGTGATGAAATCAAGACAGTCGTCATTGAGAAGCGTGGTGGTATCAGAAGATAAAATATGTTGTATTGCACGGTGCGGTCATCCAAGAATATCAAAAACTATTACTCGGGAGCGATTTTTTGAAGAAGATCATGCATTTTTAAACATTCGTCGTTTCAAGCAAACAATGACAGACTACTTAGCTGAAGAGGTATTGCCGAACCGTAAAATGGGTAGTGAGCATACCTCTATGATGGGAATGATGGCATGTGTTGCTCAATCGGATGTTATTGGTATTAATTCGATTCGTTTGATTTCTCAGTATAAAGAGAGCTTTGGCTTGCAACTATTGGATGTCCCTTTTCCTGTACGAGCAACAAAAATCCATATGCTTTGGGCTACGAAATTTGAAAACAACAAAGCGAATCAATGGCTGCGACAACTAATCATCACAGCCGAACAGGGTTAATAAATTAAGGCACAAGCCAGGCTGTTTTCTTGGATTTAGAAAATAACCAACTTAATCCGAGAGCGCCAGCACCACTGAGTATGACCCAAATAGGGATAACCCACATTGGGTTATGTCCTTCGTACCACTCGTAATTTTTCATTGGCCATAAAAATAGTGGATGAAGTAAGTAAATACCTAAACTGTAGGTACTGATAAAGCCAACAATTTTACGTGATTTATCTGAAAGTGATTCACCATAATAGCGACAAACAAAAAACAGCATTCCAGCCGCTGCAACGGTATTTATTGTCTTATAAGATAACCATCTACCTACCGTGTATTCTCCTAATAGCAGACTTTGGCCTATCACCATATAAACCGTCGTTACTAATGCAGCAATGCCAATCAATAGTGCGATTATGGTGTTTGTTTTCGTTAATGATACTCGCTGGTATAGCGCGTAACCTAACAGTAAGTAACCACTATATAGCCAGATCTCTGTGCTCCAGAATCCTTCAAATTTAATAAGAAAGAAGTAGGTAGTAAGTAACCACACACCAATAAGTGAGAAGAGTGCGGTATTATCCATTTTTTGAACCATTACTCGAAAAAACGGGATAACGATATACAGCGGAAGAAAATAGTAAAAGAAACCTAGATGGTAATAAGTGTACTTAAAAGGCAGATCGATAAGAACTTTTTTTGCTGCTTCAAAGTCATAACCTTGCGCAGTTAATCCTGAAAATAACGCATAAAAAATCGACCAGAATATAAATGGAACAAAAACCTTTCCGAGCCGTTTTTTTACATAATATGAGGCATCAAATTCTCTTTTGTCACTGAGCATTAAGGCGCCAGTGATCATAATAAAAACAGGAACAGCCCAGCGGCTTAAACTGTTTACAGAAACGGCTGTTGCCCACTCGTCAAAAGGGATGGCATTTAACTCGTGTCGATAGGGAGCTAATACGTGAATCGCCACGACTGCAACTGCGGCAATACATCTTAGTAAATCAAAAAAGAAAACTCTTCCCATATGTTCCTACTAATATAATTAAAATTTGTTAGTAGCTTATATCGTAAAGGAAATTAATAAATGTATTTATATTGTAAGTGTTTCTTTATTTATGGTTTGCAGTCAAAATTATGATTAAAGGCTAAATATAGGTTAGTATCACAACATAATTCTAATATACCATTAACATGATTTACTGTGGTATCAAGGGGGAAACATGAAAACACTCATAGGGTTATTGTTATCAGTACTTCTTTATCCGTCTACCTTAAAAGCGGAAGAAGTTGGAATGACGCCATATATTGTTGGTGGAAGTGATGCTGATGTAGCAAATTACCCATTTATGGCGTCTCTGATGTTTGAGTATGAGAGTACACCGGGGATTATTTATCCTTTTTGTGGTGGTTCTGTTTTAGATGCAACACATATATTGACCGCAGCGCATTGTGTTTATGGTACGGCTTCTTTTCAAGTGCCTAGCATGAAAGTAGCTATCGGAGTCAATAATGGTCAAGATATGCTTATGGCACAAAAGGTAGCAGTTAAAAATATTTATTATCCAAGTGACTATAATGACTCAACATTAGTCAATGATGTTGCAGTTTTAGAGTTATCGCAACCTTTACCTACTTATGCATTAGTTAATGAGGTGACGCTAGCATCTTCAGGTGATGAAGCACTTTATCGAAATGAAACTGAAGATTTTACTATTGTTGGTTATGGCCGCCTAGGTACTAATCAGAAAAACCCAAACTTACAATTTATGGAAGCAACCGTTAATTATGCTAGCGCTGCAAATTGTGGAAAATGGCAAGGAATCACAATCACAGATAAGTTAATTTGTACTAAAGGTAAAGCGCCGGATCCTCCAATTAGTGATTCAAATTTAGTTACTGCTACTTGCCAAGGAGATTCAGGTGGGCCTTTAGTTTGGAGTGATAATGGAGTTAAAACTCAAATAGGAATTGTTAGTTTTGGGCCGAGTATTTGTGGTCAACCTAATCAATCTAATGGGGACCCTTTAGCTGCTCAGTCCGTTTTTACCGATGTTAGTCAATACAAGGATTGGATCCTTCAAGCACAGCGGGGAGAATTCGCGCCAACTACTTCGGCGACACCAAATAGTGGGAGTTCTGGTGGAGCGCTCACTTTTGGTGGTTTACTTGCATTATACATCTTTGGTTTTTCCCGTCGTAAATTAAGTTAACAATAACGAACAGGTGATAAAAAAGGACAACTCGTGATGAGGTGTCCTTTTTATATTTAAAGGGAAACTAAATTAAACATATTGTAGGACCAAAGAATTCCACGCTTTTTTCTGCTGCTCAAACTGCAGTTTAATCTGCTTATGCTGCACACGAAGTAATGCTAGTTCATATTGTTTTGATAATGCATTCTTTTTGTTTTCAAGCAGTTTCTTTTTAGAATCATAATACTCAGACATACGTTCAATCAGCGCATCATACTCTGCCTCTAAATGCTCTTTCATTGCATGATAGTTATGCAAGTCTGC
>JAAGZR010000200.1 GCA_024206155.1 Aliivibrio sp. | reverse complement strand
TTTTAATATTCTTTCGTTATTTTTTCGAACTGCTTCTACACGGTTGTACTTCTTAACTCTTTTTTTAGTCATCAAGAAGCCCGTTTTGCTTTTGTGTTTTAAAGTTGTAGTAACTAGCGCGTGCAATGCCAAGTTCTTTTTGTGCGGCTGTTGGCCCATGCTTCTCAGCGATTTCTATAAACTTCAATTTTAATTCTTTACTTATTTTCTTGCCTTTCCGTTCGCCCCTTGATGTTTTCCCTTTGCCGACAATTCCAGGGCAAACCTCTAGTGGTGATAGTTTCATGTTCTTTAGTTGTTGTAAATTCATTGCCTTTCCTTTTTAGTTGGCTTTCCTTCTTTCTACGCCATGTTTTTAGTTTTTGATTAAGTATCAAGCGCTTACTGTAGTGTTCTAATGTGTGAAGAAGGAATTGTTCTTGTGTACTTAGTGTTAGCAGGAATCATCTAATTCTTTATATTGCCACGGGTGCTGTGCAGTTCTGCTATGCCACCTACTAACGGTTGTTAACCATGCTATCTTGTTGCCGTAAAGCCTAATAGGATACCAAGCAAACCAATCATGCCACTCACACTCTCTAGTTAATTGTATAATCATTTCTTTCTCCCTTAATCGTAATTCTCTGCTAACAATCCAAACAAAGGGACAAGGCGAGCTTGCCCGTTTTTGTGGGGTTATGTTACTAAACCAAGTTTGCAAATAAGTCGCTATAAAAACGCTCTGCCCACTCACTCCATACCTCTAGCCTTTTCTCGTAACTATCAACGCTGAATCCTGCTGGTGCGTCTTTGCCCGGCGCTATAACACCTGTCTGCTTATAAAATAACTCTGCCATATATTCAAATCTTTCGTTCGCATTCATTCTTTTACCCCTTAATTTTAGAATCCGTAACATAACAACCAAATAAACTGGGTCTATCGCCCGTTATTTAAAAGGTTAGTAGGCAAACTTTAATTTAAGTCTTTCGTACTCTGCTAAGTCTTTTTCGTTTTCTTCTTCAAATGCCTTGTATCTTGCCAATTCATTAATATAGCAATCCTTTAATATGGCCACACGGTTATAACCTATACTTACATCCAAGTAATCTTTGTATGTATCCCATTTACCTTTGCACTCTCCGTTACTGCCAGTTATAACGCAAAATGTTTCATCGGTATCGTTACCTGTTTGCTTGTAATCAATGTATATTCCTTTTATCAAGCCAAGATCTTTTAGCTTAAATATAATGTTATTTGGTTTTTTCATAATATACAGCCCCTAATTAAATTTGTATTTTAGCTCTATATAGCTCTGCGCATATCATCAGCAGCAGTAGCAGCGCCAGCGGAGCCGTAATAGCTGCCAATGTATTTCTCGCAGCCTAGTCTTATGCGCTTCTGTGTTGTCACTGTATTATCAAACACAGCGTCTATTGCCATGTTTCCGCCTCTCACTATTGTAAACAATGCAATCTTACTGCCTTTAGTTGCTGTTGTGATTCTGTCTTTGATTACTGCCGTTGTTGAAATACTCATTTGCTTTCCTTTTTTGTTTTCGTGATTCAATAATGATTTATATTTGCTGTTTTGTATAATACTGAGTTTTCATATAACCCGTATTTTTTATAACAACAAGCTATAACGGATGAGTAACACTTGGTATCACTCTCCAATTGGTTATTGTCTAAATTCTTTTGGCGCTCTCCCAAAGATAAATGTCATCTTTGTCTTTTAGGTCGTTAAAATCTCCATAGCCATCAGGCCAAGCAACGACAACTTCACACACGTCATTTTTTGCCGACAAGTTAGCTCTAGCACATTCAAAGGCGGCGGCGTGACCAGTTAAGCTTTGATCATTATCAGCAAAAATCCATAGCTTAGTTACCCCCGCAGGCGCTCTAAACCTTTTCATAAATCCGCTATTAATTGTTGACCAACAAGGGATGTTGTATTTGTCATGTGCGCTCAATGCTGTTTCTATTCCTTCAGCTATTCCTAGTGTTTTTTCTGCACCCATCAGTCTTATAACGGGAACTTTATAATCTACATCAGTAATATTCCTTACTTTTCTGTAAAGTTTTTTACTGCCTTGGAGGTAAGTTATATGCTGTTGCAATATCTCAAGCGTTTGAGCGTCTGTTACTGTGGCAACCATAGCCTCATAATTTCCCACCTTAACGCCGTGTTCGTTAAAGTAAGGAACTGAGTCACAATGGTGAACGGACATAGTGGGCAAGTTAAATATTCCTCTTTCTTTCAGGTAATACTCTGACCATGTGCCATTTATTGGCTTTGATGTACTGGCTATCCTCTTTTGCACTCCAGACATTTTAGGCTTTATTAGCCTAGCGTCTGGCTTGTTTCCTATAATCTCATCAATCTGCTTTGCTATCTCAAAAAAAGATAATCCCGTCATTTCCATCAGCAAAGAGAACCCGTTGCCGCTACTGCAAACACAAATATAGTCACCGTTACCGGTTTTGTCGTGAATTCGTATGCCAGAGGATCCTTTTCTGCCACACAACGGACATACTTGGTGCTTGTTCGGTATTATCTCAAGGCCAAAGGATTTATATATTAAACCCCATTGACCCTTGGCTGCTAAGTTTGTTTTCATATCTTTGACTCTTATTTAGTTTCTTATTAATAATATTTAACAATATCTATTTAATCAAGCTATATTTTGTCTTGATTCTAGCCATTGCTGGTGCTTTGCTGTGCTTTTCATTTTATTCTTTGATTTAGCCCAAACTATTGCTTTGTGTTTTATGAAGCCTCTGACTTGTTCTCCTGGCTGCGCTGGTGTTTCTCTTAACCCTCTAGGCCACACCCCAACCATATCTTTATAAGTATTACTAACCCATCCGTCAGTGAGGTCCTTACCACAAAGCGCCCTCTCTCTTTGGTAGCCTTTTAATTCTGAATAGATTCTTTGCTTGTCGTTTTTGGTGTACTTGTTTGATGTTTTAATTGCCGCCAACTCTCCGTCTGCAACTTCTACGTTTTCAATGAATTTAGGCGTAAATCCACATTTTGAGCATTCATGCTCGTCTGCCCTTTTCATGTGATGACACTTGCTGCACTCTTTTGGCTCTTTTTCTTTTTTCTCTTTGGTTTGCTTTTCTTTTCTCTCTGCGGCTTCTTTTTTATTGCCAGTATCAAGCTTATCTATTTCTATATCATCAGGAAAGCCTAGGTTAACTAAGTTGCCAGCATGGTCTAATATAATTAAATGATCTTTACCTTTTGCAGTTCGCAATCCTCGGCCGAGCTTTTGTACGTGTCTTATATCTGATTTGGTTGGTGCTGCATCAATAATGCATCTTACATCCGAATCGAATCCAGCAACCAATGTGCCTACATTAACTAATACTTTTATATTTCCCTTTTTAAATTGAGTAAAATAAATCTCCCTGTCTTCCATTGGTGTTCTTCCGGTAATGACCACATTAGTGATATTTACCTTTTCAAACTCAGCACCTACAAATTCAGCATGGGCCACATTCACACAAAAACAAATTGTAGGCCTGTTTTCTCCATTCTTTAACCATGTATCAATAATGCACCCGATAAGTTTAGGGTCACTCATTCGCTCGCCTAATTGCCCTTCGTGATAGTCACCGGCTACGGTTTTTATGCCTGTTAAATTTGGCTTGTCATGCGAATAAGCAACATAGTCAGAAAGAAAGCCCTGATCGATAAGTTGCCGCATAGAGGTTGTATGTATCAAATTGTCGTAATACTTACCTAAACCTTTAGAAAATGGCGATCCACTCAGGCCTATTACAGGAATGCTGGTCTCTTCCATTAACTTGCAGATAACCGAGTATTGTAAGTGAGCCTCATCAACAATCACAAGATCAACATCAGGAACAGATCTTCTCGCTAACGTTTGAACTGAAGCTATTTGAAGTCTTTTACCTGGGTTTGTCCAAGGGTGATCTGCCTGCATGATTCCAGGCTGCGGTATTCCTTGATCCATAAACGACCTAGCCGTTTGATTTATTAATGCAGTATAAGGGGCAACAAACAAAACCTTTTTGCCTTTATCAAGCGTCCCGGTAACTATGTGAGCAGCTACTACCGTTTTCCCATAGCCAACTGAGGCATAAAGCATCGGGCGCTTTTTACCTTCTGAAAATGAAGCTCTTAACTCGTTTAACGCCTGCTTTTGGTGGTCTCTCAATTCGTATAACATATTAAAAATATCCTTCAGTGTTGATAACTTTGTACTTATCCACAGTAAGCCTCAACCATGTGTTAGCTCTGAACCTACTTTTGCTATCTTCTTCAGTAGTAAGCTTTAAATAAATATCACTGTATTTATCACTAATTTTCTTTTGCATAGAAATAGGTAACTGATCTATTTGTGAGGCTATCCAGCTGCTATCGTTAAAAACAGAGCTTTCTCTTTCACTGTAATGATGTTTAGGTAACAAAATCAACTCCAATGCATGTGCGGTATAAAATCAGAACCTAAGGCTTTTTTAAGGCTTTCTTTCGCATCAAGGTAAGCTTTGTATTGCACCCTAACATCAGAATAATTTAACCCTGTAAAATCAACACCGCTACGCATATTGTCAAAGCTACTTGTTGATGCGATCATATTGTCAATATCTGACTTTTTAAACGAAAATCCAAATGAAAAAAAGTACCTAACAATTAAGTCAGTGTCGTACCCTCTAGCAAGACAATACCCCAAGTGTTTTTTAACATTCATATTTAAAACTCCAAATTGTAAGCCTGAATACCGTTATGCGGATTTAAAACAAGCTGGTTTAATAATATAAACCTATTAGTTATATAAACTCTATAGAGAATTTAACTTTATAATTACTTCTTTGTATAAGATTCTTTAGTAAAAATCATAGAAAACCCAAAGACCGATTTAAAAAAATCAGCTCAGGTTACTATGAGTTAAACCATTAATGCCCGGCAAGGTCTCACATAATTGATTCTTATGCATACTCCGTAGAGAACTCATAAGCTATTATTTTAAACAGTTAATAGCTCGGTTAATCATTCCTGCCTGTTTAGCAGTCCAGCCCCTTTAATTAACTTAAAACTCAGTTGTGCTTTGGGCGTTCATTCTAGCACTTTAAATTATATTCGAATCGAGACTACCGAAGTATGACGCATAAAATATAATCTAGTTATCAAAATCTAGGTAATAAAAAAGGCTTTGTAGGTATTTCTGCTAGAACGGGCTAAATAAATAACCCCAGAAGTACCGACAAAACCTTATCTATCATCCGTGCTCTAGTCCAGATAACAATTAAATATTAAATCTTATTCATTCTTTTTGCAACTCTTTTTTTAAAATTCTATTAGCTTCAGCAGACATTGACCTATCGTTACTATCAGCTCTAGCTTTTAACATTTCAATAACCGGCTTATCCAGGTTTAAAGGTTGTATTTTCTTCTTACTCATATTAATAACTCCGTAATTGATTTGATATAAATATTAATAAAAATTAATTGCAATGTCAAATGTTATTTGTAATACTTAATCACAGTTAATTAAATAGGAGTTATAAACATGGGTGAAAACAAATTTGGGTTTGACTTTGGCAGCATGACAGTAACAAGAACCTGTCAAGACGAGAAGGCTTCAATAATTAGCGTAGCAACAAGAAAAGCTAAGTTTAGCATTCGCGCTACCAATAACGGCTCAATAAGATTTTTTGATGATCAAGGAAACGAATGCGAGCTAGTCAATAAAGAATATATGAACTCACTAATTGAACACAATAGAGGTTAATAGAATGAGTGAATTAAAAGAGTTTTATGTAGAAGTTGATTTTTTACACAAGCCAACATTTAGAACAAAAGTAAAAGCACTTAATGAGGAGCAAGCCAGAATGAAAGCTGTTGAGGTTTCGCCGCACCCTAAAAATACTATGTACAGAAATGATAGCAAAGTGATAACAGTAGAGCAGAGAAATCAAGATATCCGGGATTGGCGCAAAGAAGAGGCAGAAAGCGGCAACATTTAAAATTAAACCACCAACACAATAGAGGTTAATAAAATTACTAATCAGCGCTCTGATTGAGCATATAGAAAGCTAAACAAATAATATTACAGGGAATAAGATGGAACTTACAGTAAGAGATTATGCAAATGTAAACAACGCTAAGTTAGTTTGTGTAAACAATGCTAACGCAAAAATAATGAGCGAAAGAACACCTGTGAGTGATTATTTTTTCGGTGATTTTGGTCGTGTGATTGCAATACTAGAAGTCGAAGATTTGAACATGACTTCTGACACTAAGAGAACTATACCCGCATACCTGATGAGAAATTGCGGAGTATATACATTATGTTAGGATTGACTGAGCAAATTGAAAAGCATAAAAAATGGCTACAAGAAGAATCACCGACCAAAGGGGATTTTAGAAAAATTAAAGAACGCTGTGAACATTTACAAGACAAATGCAAGACTTGTAACCACCAACACAATAGAGGTTAATAAAATGAGTGGATTTAAAATTCCTGCGACAATGAAAATAATTTATGTAGCATCGTTGTTGCTTGGTGTTACTGGGGTTTATTTTAAAGACGATGTTAGCGTTGTGGTTAGTATCCTATCTTTAATTATTCTTTCGTGCTCAATATCAATACTAGAGGCCATAGATGCTTTTTTTGAAAAGCAAATAAAAACTGAGATTGAAAGACACCAACACAATAGAGGTTAATATGAATATATTGGATAAAGTAGTAGATCAAATAAATGAAAACGCAAGACGAACAGGCAAAGGGTCTACAATAGTTTATCTCGGAGAGTCAGAGTTTAACGAACTACAAGACATCGAAAGAGGAATAGAGTTCAAAAAAGACTTTTACTGTAAGGATTCTAAAAAGCTTGGCGGTTACTTTTGTGCAGGACTTAAAATGGTTAGGGTTCTTGAGTCAACTTATTTACACGTAATTTAGAGCACAATAGAGGTTAATAGAATGCATAAAAAAAGCCCCTTAATTGGGGCTAGTCGTTTAAATCATATTCTAGTAAATCATCTGTATCAGTTCGCCGCATAAGTTTAGCGATAGATAACTCATCCCTTTTGTCTCTGTTTTCTTTAGCTGCCTCTCCGTGCGAACTTGGTTTATTTGAGTTAGTAAAAGTTAGCTCATCAGTGTTATTCTTTTTGTCACTCACGCGCTTTCTGTGCTCTGCTAGCTCTTGGGGTCTGTAATCGTTAATACTCATTTTAACCCCGTTATAAATAAAATAAATTTAGCAAGAATAAACGCCGCCAACGATATAGCGCCGGCAGCTAGAATAACACCAATAAAAAATATAAACGCCTCTTGTATGTCTATCATGCTGCATCCTTTCTTGAAATATATCCGCACCCAATACGTGAGCATTGATCTTTTATCTGCTTCGCTGTTCTACTATCAAAAAGCGGCATCTCGCTAATATCCTCAGCAGTAATAGTTTTACTGTTTTTTATTAAGAACCTTGTTTGCTCGTCAGTATAAGCTAGTTTCTTTTGTCTACGACTTAGCTGTGGTTTATACATTATTCTTCCCCTAGCTTAATAAATTGCCAAACTTTATACCCTAGCGCCTCTGATAACTCTTGAAGCTTGCTAACTGATAAAGCACCATTCTTTGTTACTTGTGTTATATAAGACGGCGTCACACTCATTTGTGCAGCTAAATCTTTTTTCTTCATGTCTCTAGTTGCTAACGCAACGTTAAACGACTTTTCTAAGTTCATGCTTATTCCTATTTAATAAAGTTAACCCGAATATACTATTACAGCGCAGTAAAATCAAATATTAAATTAATTCAATTAAGTGGTTGACTTAACTTTTAGGATAAATTAATATTACCACATCGCTAGCGTTTG
>JAAGZR010000199.1 GCA_024206155.1 Aliivibrio sp. | reverse complement strand
TCTGCTGCTTCTGTATCAGCATAAAATTCTTTATTGGTAATCCATAGGCGCATTGAACCGCCATGAATATCGACTTCTTCTGCGTGGTAAATATTGAGGCCAAATTGGGATAATAATTTTTTTAGCGGCTTGACCATCCAGTAATAGTAATGTTCGTGATAGAACTGATCAAACTGAAGCGTTTGGATTGTACGTAACGTATAAGGAAACTCAAGAATCCAGGTGCCATCGAGTTTTTCTGCGATGCCTTCAACGAATCTTTCAGCATTTGGTGTGTGCTGGAAAACATTGGTTGAAGTAATAATGTCTGCCTTGGGCACATCGGTGTCTTTATTGAAATAATCGTTAATGTAGGTAATGCCTTTTGCCTCGTTTGCTTCTTTAAAGGAAGCACTGGCATCAACGTTATATAGATTTAGTTTATCTTTTGTCTGTGATTGGAAAGCAGACAATAACGTACCATCGTTTCCACCAATATCAATGATGGTCTCATGTCGTAAGTGCTTAATGTCATGCCACATTTCCCGGCAATGGTATGTGTATGGCATGCTCACACCTGAATGGTAGAGATAATCCTTATACAACTCGTCGCTAGGAACTGCAGTATCTAACTTAATCAGCAAATCATTATCGATTGTTGCGCACAGTTGATACTGTTTTGCATTAACAGCTGCTTCTTTTGAGCGACAAAGATTATTGACCAAAGGTTGAACACCTAAGTTCAATAGAATCATTTCACCAACGGAGTTCTTCTCGACGTGCGGGATTGAACGACCAGTAGTCGATGGGTAATCCTTTGTTAAACGGAGTTGCATATTTTTCTTGGGTAGGAGTACCACCCCATTTTTCTACATAATACTCACAATTTT
>JAAGZR010000014.1 GCA_024206155.1 Aliivibrio sp. | reverse complement strand
GGTTTGGCAATTAATAGCTCACGGATCCTATCTGCAATGATAATAGAGTCATTTAACGAGTAACCTAAAATCGCCAAAATAGCGGCTAGGGTGGTTAAGTTAAACTCCATTTGAGTCGCAGCAAAGAAACCAAGCACAAACACGATATCGTGGGTTAGGGCAAACAAAGAGCCAGAAGCCAAACGCCATTCAAAGCGGTAGCTTAAGTACGCTAAGATAACCAAAACTGACACTAATAACGCCATGCCGCCTTGCTCAGTTAGCTCTTGGCCTACTTGTGGACCAACGATACTGGTGTTTAATACTTGAACATCGGTATGCAGAGGAGCAAGAACCTCAGTCAGTGGTGGAAGCTCAACGCCTTTTGGTGGAATCGCATAACGCAATACCCAACGACCCGGCTCACCAGAGGCAATCACTGCCACATCTTGCTTAAAGCTTGCATCTAATAATGGGGCAATTTCACTGCTTGTGATTTTGCTATCAATTTGAACTTCACTCACGATACCGCCAGTAAAATCCAAGCCCCAGTTAAGGCCTTTGGTTGCTATCATAGTTAATGCAAAAATCATTAAACCGATAGAAACTACACTCGTCATGTGACGCCATTTTGTTGCATTTTTCATATTTATAAACATAACTTAAATCCTAACATCATGACGAGAATCACGACCCCAAACTAAATTGATAATGGCACGTGAAGCGAAGATGCCGGTGAACATACTGGTTAATAGACCTAAGCCTAGAGTTAATGCAAAACCTTGAATAGGGCCGTTACCAATAGTGTAAAGAACCACCGCGGTAATCATTGTGGTGAAGTTGGCATCGAAAAT
>JAAGZR010000198.1 GCA_024206155.1 Aliivibrio sp. | reverse complement strand
TTCATTGATCTTTTGGGTGCAACGCCCTATTTTTGTTCAATGGTTTTGCTGTTTTTCTTGCTCTATTTCTTTTACTTGTAGATGGTGCATTGATTTAGCTGCGATCAGTGCCTATAATTTAAGTAATAAAAGGCCTGCCGCTTCTTTCTTGGGCTTTTAAGCCCCTGCCATTGACGATGGACTTAATCCAATCCAATGCCATTACCAACCTTCATCGACTTGCATCAGTAGAAGATGTGCTGCAATTTGTACGGTTGTGTGTTGATAAAAATTTAATCATTGATTTTGTCTTGAAAGAAGAACTTGATGCTTTTATTAAGCCAAGCAATACCTCAGGCTCTTGGGTTCGTCAGCAGATCGATGGTGTAAGAGTGAAAGCAGTTGATAAAAATGGCTGTACGATCTATGCTATCTGGATGAGGGAATCCTTGATGAAAGACTATGTGGCTTATTTGGAGTCAATTAAAAAAACACTTTCTGATGCTTCAGCATTTTCGTTTCCAGTGATCTGAGAATTCGTTGCTGAATATTTAGCAGATTGAGAATTCTCCAATATGTTCCCTCTTTACTCCAATGTAGTCTCCTAAAACGGCGTCTTCATTGAACTCACCTGTGAGGCATTCGATAACCTGTGTATGGATGAAGGCAGGTTCTTCGGCTTTGCCTTCTTGGTATGTAAACCGGTCTGGGTAGAGCGTTCGGTACTCATTGGGGATTGTGATAAACCAGCTGCTGTCGCTACCTGCGTAGTAAATCTCGCCGCCTATTCGGTAAAACTCGCCATATTTTTTTGCTTCTTCTGGAATTTTTTTGTAGAT
>JAAGZR010000197.1 GCA_024206155.1 Aliivibrio sp. | reverse complement strand
TTTATTACACCTTGCAATGAGTGGCATGTTCATTCTGTTCTCTACAGGTGCGATTCTATTAACAACACAATCAATCATCCGTGGCGGTGAAACAAGCTACATTTCAGCAACGATTACGCTGTATGTTTCTATCTACAATATTTTCATCAGTCTACTAAGCATTCTTGGTATTATGCGTGATGATTAATCGATAAGTACTCACTAAACATAAAAAATGCCAGACCCTCACAGGCTGGCATTTTTGTATCTATAGCTATTAAATTAACTTTACATCAGAAAAAGAGCTAACTGGTGTACATTGCACATTCATCATTAATGTCTTCTGTAGGAAAGTAATTTTCTCTAACATAAAGCTTATTAAGTAAACGAATTACCGAATGTTTCTTTACTGGTTTCTCATCCATTAACACATGCAACTTACGAGCTACATTTTGAATCGTTAATAAGTTTTCCAGAGGTAAGCTTGCCTCTAAATCGTTCTTTAAACTATGAGCTTCTTCATGTCCATTAGCAACAGAAAGGTAAGCCCAGATGTAAGCGACTGCATTATGAGAAGAAGACACTTTTTGGTTATATTGAGCTGAACGATATTGTGATTCAGGGCTTTTAAGCTCTCCACCACGCTCTGTCCAATAAATCGCTCTGTAGATATCTTTCTTTACTCCTATTCCGTGATAGTAACAAGAGCTAACGGTAACCATAGCTTTAGGATCATCTTGATAAGCTGCTCGTAACATCCAATAAAAGCCTTCAGGGTGCCCTTCTTGCTGCCTTTGGTACCATTGAGCGAGAAATAATTGAGCTTCAAGATGCTCATTTAATGCTAAGGTCGTAATCGTTTTTAACCCTAACTCTATATCTTTCTCGCAACCTACCCCTTCTAGATAAAGTTTACCTAAAATAAAAGTGGAACTTTGTTTTCCTGTAGAGTCACCTAGTCGCGCAGCCCAATATTTAGACTTTTCACTGGCTTCAGGATCATCATAATTATCATCATACAATCGAACTAACGCATAAAAAGCTTGTTGGCTATTTTTCTCAGCCGCTTTGAGGTACCACTTTATCGCCCCGTTTTGATCAACAAGCTCTAAATCAGCCCCTAGTGCTAACTGTGCTGTAATATTCCCGCTATTCGCTCTATTTATTTTGTCCTGTCTATCTGCTTCATCATCAAAAGTAGCTGGTGCAGATACATGTAAGTCATGCTGTTTACGTCGAGCTCTTGTTAACCTTTTGTTATTAACCGAGTGAAAATGCCATATCATAACAATTAAGAAAAATACACTGCAAAAAAATAAGAACCAATACATATCAATATCATCAAAAAATGAAACACGTTTTTATAAACCTATTCTAATGATTTCACACTCAATTAGAATGAATACTATTTACAAATCTAGCTTTATCTTGCCATTTCTTATGGAAACATCCACAAATAAAGCAGCATATTTTAAGTGTTTTTATCTAGAATTCCTACCTCTGTTACTGTTCTTTTAGCTAAAATTAGCTAAGGTTATAAACAAATCATTCATTTTATGGCTTATATGAAAAAAACGTCTCATTACTATTTGTTTGTGTCTCTTTTTATTTTCTCACATCTTAGCTTTGCAAGCTGGGGGCTTTCTGATGACCAACCAATAGCTATCTCCCCTCAAGCTCAAACAATTGAAAATGATATTAGAGCATTACCAGAACAGCATTTTTTTTCCGGTAATGATTACACACAAGTAAAAAAGCTACTTTCAGCAACAATCACTCAGCAAAAAAATCAAGCTAAGGCGCTTAATGCAGCCCTAATAAATTATCGTAAAAACGCTGATGAAGCACATTGGCTAATAGTTGAAAGTAATCATCAATCGCTAAATTCACTAAATTTAAGCAAACAACAATTACTAAAATTAACAGACCAAATTACAAGAGATCAATTAACTGGTTTTGGGCCATATGGCGTAACTCAATTTTATTCTGAATTAGCGATAACAAAATTAAACATCGAATATTACATTCATTACCAAATCCGCAGTTTTAAAAATTTATTGCGTGATTTGAGAATATCTCCAGTTCCTATCATTAGTGTCATTTTGAAAGTACTTTGTGTCTTCTTTATCTTTAGTTGGTGGCTTAGAAATAGCAATCGTCTAATTAAAGACTTCAAAAAATCAAAACTTGATGGAACAAATAAACCTAACTTATTCATCCGAGGTATTTGGTACCTAACTCGAGCACATAAAGCAATAGCTTGGTTACTTCTTATTACTGCGACACTGCGCATTATTTCAACACTGCCAAGCTTACAGCACCTAATATTTTTTGAAATATTTACATGGTGGGTATTAGGTGGGTCAATCGTGGTAAGCTTCATCCTTGAATTTATATATCGCAATAGTAAGCACAATAAAAAAGAAATTATTATCTTACGCCTAGCCTCGATTCGTCATTACGTTTGGGGGATTATTGTTACTGGTGTCATTTTACAAATATCTTCAAAAACACTTGGGCAAGGTACCATTTATGCTTGGATTAATTCTTTAGTCCATTTATTCTTTGTTCTTTTAACGGTTTATACACTAAAGCAATGGCGAATCATTATTTTTGATAGAATTAACCATATTGATCCATTACCTGTATCAATACAGTGGGCAGTTCGTAACCAAGATACATTTTTAATCTCAATTATTGCTGCAGCATGTGCAGCAGCTTGGCTTTCATGGCAAGCAATTCAGCACAGCGTTATTAGTGTGTTATCTCAATACACTGCATTTAGCCATGCTTTAGCGTACTTATTTAGAATAGAAGTAGCTAAACAAACCGAAATTTCTCGTGAGCAATCCAATCTTGTTCGAATCAAAGGTAAAGCTGCTTTTGATTACATTTCTCCGGGCTCTGAAGAGTCTGCATTAATTGAAGATTATGGTAAAGAAGCAATTGCCGACCTGTCTCGCTATCTATTAACTGACAGTCCAGCTGTATGTGTACTTTCTGGCGAACGAGGTGTAGGAACAACTACCATACTAAAGCGCTTACTTAATAAAGTAAAAAATGCTCAACCTCTCTACTTAAACTGCTCATATGGTGGATACTCAGCTTTACTACCAGAGTTTGCAAAACAATTAGGATTATCAGAAGAGTCAACAGAAAAAGATATTCTTCAACATTTACGTAACAGTGATATTTGCTATCTCTTGGCTTTTGATAATACGCAACGCCTAGTCAAACCGAAAGTAAATGGTTTAGCCGATTTAATGAAATTAACCAACCTACTTCGTCGTGCTCGAAAAAGCCATCGTGCTGTATTAGCTATCGAAAAATCAAGTTGGCGTTTCATTGATCGCGCTCGTGGCGAGCGGCTATTATTTGATCTTGTTATCTTCATGCCTAAATGGGATGAAAAACAAATTGGTCAGTTGCTCGAATCTCGCATAACAACCACTCTGACAATGGAAACAAATGAAAAAAAGCCTTCAATTTCATTTGATGGTTTAGTGCTACCAAAACAATGGGATGAAGAGAACCTAACAGAAGAAGAACGCGCTAAAAATGGATTTTATCGGATTTTATGGGATTACTCTGATGGTAACCCTACCGTCGCTTTGCGGTTTTTTCGCTTATCTTTACAGCGAGATAAAGACACTGATTCCGTTTTAGTTAAATTATTCAGAGCTCCGCACTCTGATGACTTGGAGGCTATGCCTAAACCAATGCTTGCAGTTCTTCGCTCCATTGTTCAGCTAGAAATTGCCTCTCCTGAAGATCTATCCGAGTGCAGTCGCTTAAGTATGGCTGAAGTGATCAGTACGCTTCGATACTTTCAAAGTCGCGGCTATATTGAGTGGAGCGATGATAAGGCTCGTATTTCTGATCATTGGTTCCGGCACATTACAAATGTTTTACATCGTCAACACTTATTGGTGAAATGATATGCTTCGATTATTTATATTTTTCATTACGGTCGCTTTTGGTAGTTCAGTCTTTGCTGAAGAAACTCAATCTATCGATAACTTGCATCAATTTGCTAGTTTAATTCGCTGGAGTGGTGTCACTTTTTCATTCGTTATTGTATTTATCGCTTGGTTATTATTACGCTTTACTCAATCGATTGTTGACGGGATTAGTAGTCAATTTGCTCAACGCCGTATGTTGATGCAAAAATTACAATCCTTCTTTCAGTTCTTTATTTATATGTCTACTGGTATTGCGGTATTCATGCTCAGTTTCCGTATTGATGAAAGAATTCTGGCACTAATAGGCGGTACGATTGCAGTTTCAATTGGTTTCGCTTTAAAAGATCTTGCCGCATCTTTTATTGCAGGTCTGACCGTCATGATTGATCGGCCTTTCCAAGTGGGTGACAGAGTCACATTTGAAGGGCACTATGGCGACATTGTTACTATTGGATTACGTTCAGTAAGAATGCAAACCTTAACCGATGATATTATTACTATCCCGAACAATAAATTCTTAAATGATGTTGTTGTAAGTGGCAACTACGGTGCATTAGATATGCAAGTGGTGATCCCTTTCTATATTGGCATGGATCAAGACATTAATACCGCACGTGATATTATCCAAGAAGCAGCATCTTCTAGTCGTTATATACACTTACCAAAGCCAGTTGTTGTTTTAGTTAAACAAACCATTACTGACAACTATTTAGCTATTGAGCTAACCTGCAAAGCTTATGTTGTTGATATTAAGCTAGAAAAATTATTTGAAACAGACATTACTCTACGCGTTATGCAAGAGTTTAGAAAATCTAATATACTGCCTCCACGTATCGCAGTGCAGAGCCAATAAGCTTAAAATAGAAGCTCTTATTCTCAAAGAGCTTATACGTTCAAAAAACATTATTTTATTCAATTCATTGCCTTATTATCTCTCGCTGTCCTCTAATTTTATTGATAACATATCATTCTATATTAGCTAACTCTTTGGTTCTGTAATGAAATTAATATTAAAATCACTCCTATTATCTGCGTCATTATACTCTTCCTTCGCGTTGGCTAATACAGGAGCAGATCAAGACTACTTAAAAGGGACTACCTATTTAAACCAAGATAACTATAAAGAGGCGATTACCTGGTTAACAAGTGCTGCAAATAATGGGTCAATAGAAGCACAAAATAAAATAGGCGTGATTTATGCCAAAGGTATTGGCACTGATATTAATATGCACTTAGCTATTCAGTATTTTACTAAAGCTGCAAAGAATGAAAGCTCAATGGGTTACTATAATCTTGGTAAAGTATATGAATCACAAAACAAATTCACAACAGCTATCAATTGGTACCATAAAGCAATTGATATGAATAATAGCAATGCTATGAATAATCTTGCAGACTTGTATCGACAAGGAAAGGGATTAGTTCAAAATACTCATCAAGCTGAATTACTGTATATTCAAGCCGCAGAATTAGGTAATGCAACCTCAATGCGCAATCTTGGCTTTCTATATTTTAAAGGTATTGAGGTTAAACAAGATATGGAAAAAGCATATTTTTGGTTTAATTTAGCGGCAGCGAAGGCGTATCCAGAAGCAGACACATATCGAGATTTTACTGGCGAAAAACTGTATAGAACACAACGAATTGCTGTACAAAATAACGCATTAGAATGGCTAGAAAAACATTCTAAATAAATCTGTCACCTCTTTTGTTAGTTGCCTTAGTTAACTAAGGCAACCACTAATAATATCAAGCCTTTCTACGACCGTTTAAATAACGTGTCAACCACGCTGACATCGTAATGACCATAAATATTTGCGTGAAGTTTTCGACTGATTTTATAACTAAAACAATAACCGAGCTTGCTTCTAATGCGCCTAATAATAAACCAGAACCCAAACGTATAGCGACTACCATAGCCAACAAAACACACAAAGTCATTAAACGATCTTTTATGTTAAGTATCGGCTGTGCTTTCGATAGCGCAATGGCTAAAACTACAGCCCAAGATAATGCTGCCATATATAAATAATTCATATACTGCATGGTAAAGGCTACACTACTAGTTATGAGCGACATAATTAACCAAAACGGCAAACCTGCTATTACACAATATAACAAATCACCATGTTTACGCTGTAAACTCGAAAAATGGACAACAACCATCGCGCCCAGTGCAATACCTACAATAGAGTCTGTTAAAAAATGAACGCCTAACCATACTCGTGAAATTGACTGCACAATTATCAACCCAATAAAAAGACAGGCATATCGATGTAGTATCAACGTCGATAATTGCTTTCTCTTTAATGAAAGATAAAACACACCATAAATGACAACAGAAAGCATGGCGTTCATGCTTGGCATTCCAAACCCATTAGCTTGGGTAAGCTGCAATTGCGGCAAATAAACAAACGGTCGAGGTAATGCTAACCCTTGTTTAGCAAGTTCGGTAAGAACAACGCTTAGAATAATACCGAACAATAGTGTCAGTGCAGTTTCACGCCCCAAATACACCAGTGCAACAATAAATAGGAAGTAGAAAAAAGTATCTGAACTCGTTTCACTTATCATAATAAAAAACATTTTAATGCCAATGTTCGCTAAAGCAGGCAAGCTGTCTACACTTTCTCGTAATGACATTAACAATTCTAATTCTACTTGGTGTATATCTGATGCTTGATCAACTAAGTTATTCACCCAAGTAATTCTGTTATCACTCTCTAGCGGTTTAGCAAACCAATGCTGAAGTAACTCCAATTGTTCTGGATAACGATATTTCCCATGTTTTATTTTATAAGGTTCAGTAAAATAAACCGCTTCAGTTTCTATACCATAATGAGGAGCAAACCACGATGGTATTCGAAAAAAGCCATTACTGGTTTCTAAATCAAATACAATAATATAGGAATCACTGGTGCAACGATAAATTATAGTCTTTTCATTTTGGTGTAAGACTTCTTTTGCTGTCACAACTAAGCCAGCTTCTTCCCATGTTTCTCGCTCAGCCGCTTCTCTAGGGGTTTCTCCCTTATCAATTAGTCCTCCTGGTAATGATAACTTCCCCGTGATTAACTCTTTAATAAGAACCACTCGAAAGCCATCATCAACAACGCATACCGCGCCTTTTGAATTTGGTGTTTCATCGGCTATAGCTGATATAGAAAAGAGAGCTGAAAAAAATGTTGAAAGAAATAACATCAAAGTAAAAAACTGCTTCATATTTCATCCTCTTTTAAAGATTTACGTAAATAATGAATATGATCTTTTAAGCCTTGCTGATTATAAAAATCTAATGCCTTTTGATTAAAATTCCAAACTTCAACAAAGAGTTCTTTTACTCCATAATCCTTTAATTCTTGCTCAATTCGTGCCATTAATTCTTCAGCAATGCCATTTCTACGATACGTTGATTCTACGTACAGCTCATCTATGGTAGCCATCATCACCGGCTTACTTACCGTTGAAACTAATTCACAAAAATGCGCGGTAACAAATCCAATAACTGCACCGTTAAACTCTGCTACATATACTATGCAGTCAGGGTCATCTAAATAACGAGAGATGCTTTTCTCTTCTTCTATCTCAGAAGCCGTTTTAAATAATTCAGGGCACTGTTGATGATGCTCATCATGCAACTGATACATCATTGAATTTAAGCAAAACAAATCGATTTCTTTCGCTCGGCGAATAACTGAATCCATGTTGATACCAAATAATAATAGAACGGTAATTAGAGCATGATTTATATACAAAAAAAAGCTCTGCAGAATGAGAATTTGTATTCGTTGAATGACCTATCAGTTTTGCCTAAAAATACGTAAATATATTATCACATTGAACCATAAAATAATTAATCGCTCTAATTAACGCTTTTCCTTACTTTATTTTGACTATAAAAACGTTAATCACGATACACTCATTTCACTCTCAACCTTATAAAATAATTAATTATGATTTTTTCTTTTTCTCCTAAACATCGCATTTACGAATTGCTCGCTTTTTTTCTGTTTATTTCAGTTATGGGGACGATTTTACTACTGACCCCTACTCCTGATTTATTCGCATCATTACCGCCGTTTGAAAATGGTCTTCTTAAATGGCTGAGTCGCTCTGCAGGTGAGTACCTATTTATTCTTACCTTAACTATTCTCTGTTCAATCCCTATCATTCAGCGATTACCTATAAAAAAAATACTCTCTTTATATCTACAGTTTGGCATTCTTCTCGTATTGAGTTTTATGCTTAAAACCGGCGTTAAAGCAATAACTGAGATCCCTCGTCCATATACACAAGCCTTAGTACAAGTTGATCTTGTTGACAGTACTGAACGTTTTTACTCATTAGATGAAGACAGCAAGCAAATACTTATTAATCATGCTGAAAACAGAGTTAGCCCAGCCCGCATAGAACAATGGCGAGCAAGCACTAACTATTCATTTCCATCAGGACACACTATATTTGCTGCAATCTGTGTCTTATTTTGGGGGGGATTTTTGCTACGACATAAGCACTACATTTTAACCGCTGCCGTCATTACTTGGGGAGTTGGTGTTGGTTTTAGTCGTGTTTGGCTTGGTATGCACTGGCCTTTAGATCTGATTGCTTCAATTATCAGCGCGTCCGTCTTAATCTTATGTGTTCCTACAATTTGTTTAGAAAAAAAACAATAGAACAAAATTAACTTTCCTCTTGACGATTCTTATTAACTAATTTAACCGCCATAATGCCAAAACCAATAAGTAGCAATAACGGCAATAGCCAAAGCACATAGGTTTTCGCATTAAATGGCGGTTCATATAAAACAAAATCCCCAAAACGCCGAGTCATAAATGCCACCACTTCTTTATCGCTCTTACCTGCTTTTATTTGCTGATAAACCTCTAAGCGTAAATCTTTTGCTATTGGTGAATTTGACTCAACTAAGTTTTGATTCTGACATTGAGGGCAACGCAGTTGTTTCGCTAAATCAATAGAGCGCTTCTGCTCTTCAGGTGAATTAAATTCAAACAATTCTACACTTTCAATCACCTCTTTATCCGCACCAACAAACAAGCTTGAACCATTATCAGAATTTGCCTGAACGGATACCGAACTGAATAACACCATAATTAAGAGCAGTAATTCTTTGCATCGTTTCATTATTATTCCTTAAAGAAATGAGCAAATTCACGTTGCCATTTTTTCTCATCTAAAGCGCCAGTAAAGCGGTGTAATATCACCCCTTTCTGATCAATTAAAAAAGTCGTCGGTGTGCCAAAAACACCTAAATCCATTGCAAGTGATCCTCTTGGATCGAAAATCACGGCTTGGTATGGTGATCCTGTCTGCTCTAACACTTGTTTCGCCGCAATGCGATCATCTCGATAGTCTAAGCCAATGATGGTTATGCCCAGATCTTTTAATTGATGTAAGAACTGATGCTCGGTTTTACAAATGCCACACCAAGCAGCCCAGACATTTAATAAAGTTAATGGTTGCTGTTGAAATAAAGATTCATTTAATAATACAGACGTATCCATGACTTCTGGCAATTCAAAAGCAGGAACACTCTCACCCACCATCGCTGTTGAGATGCTTGATTCTTTCGTTTCTAAGCCGCTAAGTAATACGATAAAAATACCAATACATACACTAACGGCTAGTCCTATTTTAATTATTGTTTTCTTAGAGCCTGTTTTCATCAAGATTGCCTTTATGCTTCTTCCGATTTTTTCTTTTTAATGATGGCGATAATACCACCTAATGCCATTAGGATAGAGCCAAACCATATCCATCTTACATACGCTTTATATTGTAAGCGAAGCGCGAAGCTACCATCTTTAAGTTTTTCACCCAAGGTGACATAGATATCACCATGCCAAAACCAATGCATAGCAGGTTCACTCATGTTCATCACACGTACTTGATAATGACGACGCTGTGGCTGAACTGTCGCTATTTCCTTGCCCTCTTCACTGATCACTAAATTGGCTTGCTCTGCGGTATAGTTCGAAGCAACCAACAAATCCGTTTCTGCATAAGTAATGTCGTAATCAGCTAGTTTTGCTGTAATACCTGGTTCCATTTTGGCACTGGTTTCAAAAGAGTGTTCAGCATTCATTGCTGCCCCAATCATCACAACTGCAACCCCTATATGTGCCACTGCCATTCCGAGCGCTTTTCCTTGTGATTGTTTAATTGCCCATAATGAACCACCAATAACAGCGATGGCTAATACCCAAATAATCGATGGCACAATAAACAGCTCACTGTATTGAAGTCGGTAGATAATCAACCCACTGATTATTGAACCAAGTCCCAAGATTAAGCCGTTTCTTTTGGTCGCGATTTCTGTTTTTTTACCCCATTGAACGAAAATTGAAACAGCTATCATCAACAGCGCGATTATCGCCATAGGCACAAACAGTAGATTGAAATAAGGAGCACCAACAGAGATATTTCCTAATCCTAAAATTTGAAAAATCATAGGATAAAAAGTGCCTAGCAACACGGTTATTGT
>JAAGZR010000196.1 GCA_024206155.1 Aliivibrio sp. | reverse complement strand
TAACTTGCAGGTCTCCAGCCACTACCACTAAGAGTATCGTCTGGGTGTTTTGGAACGCCATTGTAAAGGCTGTATTTTGCTTCAGCTAAATAGCCGTCAGGAAAAGCACAACCAAAAAACGGTGCAGTAATCGTACCTCTTGCTACTGTTCCATAGCTATTATATATTTCATTAAAATCAGAAACGTTTCCGTCATGACCCACGCGACTAGCTGTCAACACCAAAGCATTTCCAAGGGGCTTATCTTGACTCAATGTCGATTGTTCGCCCTTTTTAGGATCACCAATTACAGAAGGAGTACCAGCTTTTAGCTCTCTAAGCCCACCAAATGGTGGAGCCATGAAATCCCAACTAGTTAGTTGGGCATAACCCTGCCAAGAGGTTCCAGCGTCTTTTTCTTCAAGGCTTAAAGAATCAAAGTAAGCGGCATATTCTGCTTGACTAAGGGCTGTCTTAAAGTGCTTTTTGGATAACGAAAATTCGGCATCTTCATGTCTAGCGTTAGTGTTTTCGTGGGTAAAACTATCAGTTCTACCGCCTCCATTGCTTTCTTGAAAACCATCAGCAAATCTCAAGTAGTGAGG
>JAAGZR010000013.1 GCA_024206155.1 Aliivibrio sp. | reverse complement strand
GGGACCTTTAATGCCCGATTCTCCCGGTAACCACTAAACTAGCGATCCACATCGCGTAGTGATCTAAACTTGTCCGTCACTGACGTCTTCCCAACAAACTCTATTAGGGGTACACTATGTCGGTTTTCTCGAGAATCCAAATGTCTTTTTATAGGATGTTACAATGTGTGTGTTACAATCGGACCGCAGGGTCTAAGTACGGTAATTTGCTCCTAGTAGACATAGTTCAAAAACTTCCTCTACATTCAACCGCACACGAGATTCAGAGCTGCGTTCTTCTGTGGAAACATGAGTAGTAAATAGAGACGAGTAGCTACGAAACAACTTTTGACTGAAATTATTATTTTTTTGTATTCTCGATTTTTTTTAAATATAGACATCATGAAATCAAATCAAATTTAGACCCACAACAAGTGCAATGACACAAATAGTTAATTGGCTGTCAGATAGCATCGCTACTAACCAAACCTAACCCCAGACGGAAATTCTTCACGTTCGGGGGGTGTCCCACTTTGAGGTGTTGCCTTATCCTCGCTGTCCATATCCCCATCTTGAAGTATAGAGGGTTTCCCACTTTCAAGCAGTATTTCATGCAAATCATCTATACCCTTATTTTGTAGTTCCTCGCGCGTAAAAAGATCTTTAGGCATCTCAATTGCCTTTCCTCCTTCAATTTTAACGAACCGATCAAAATTACGTATGGTAGCCAACCTGTGTGCAATACAAAGAATCGTACAGCTCTTGAATTCTTTCACCAGTGTTTCAATGATGAGATTTTCCGTTTTTGTATCAATAAATCCAGTGATTTCATCCAAAAATACAATTTTATTACCTTTGAGCATAGTCCTGGCCAAACAAAAAAGCTGGCATACGCCTATGCTAAAGTTACTCCCAGCATTTTCAACGTCTGAAGAAAGCCCACCTGCTGAACTGGCAAATGCTGAACAATAACATGCGTCTAGAGCTTTCCATATACTACTATCTTC
>JAAGZR010000195.1 GCA_024206155.1 Aliivibrio sp. | reverse complement strand
GCCAATGCAGTTACCTCACGGCCTTTCTGAAAATGCCATGCTTGCTGAGTTAAAACAGATCGCTCAACAAAACACGCTCAATACAAGCTACATCGGCCAAGGCTATTACAATACACACACGCCGAATGTAATTTTACGTAACGTATTAGAAAACCCAGGTTGGTATACCGCGTATACGCCTTACCAACCTGAAATATCTCAAGGTCGTTTAGAAGCGCTACTAAACTACCAACAAATGGTGATCGATTTAACCGGCCTTGATATTGCTAACGCCTCTTTGCTTGATGAAGCAACGGCGGCTGCAGAAGCAATGACGCTATGTAAGCGCGGTGGAAAGAGCAAAAGTAATACCTTCTTTGTGGCAGACGATGTTCACCCACAAACATTAGCGGTAATTAAGACTCGTGCCGAATTCATCGGCTTTGACGTTGTTGTTGATACTGACTCAAACCTAGATTCACATGATGTGTTTGGTGCTCTACTTCAATACCCTGGCACAACGGGTGAAGTAAAAGATTTATCAACACTGATTGAACAAGCTCAGGTGAAAAAAACCTTAGTTGTTGTAGCTACGGACCTTCTTGCTTCTGTGCTTCTTAAACCTGTTGGTGAAATGGGTGCAGATATTGCTATTGGTAGTGCACAACGCTTTGGTGTCCCAATGGGATACGGTGGCCCACACGCGGCATTCATGGCAACACGTGAAAAACTAAAACGCTCAATGCCAGGCCGAATTATTGGTGTATCGGTTGATTCAAAAGGCAACCAAGCACTGCGTATGGCAATGCAAACACGTGAGCAACACATTCGTCGTGAAAAAGCGACATCAAACATTTGTACTGCACAAGCGCTGCTTGCAAACATGGCCTCTTTCTACGCGGTATATCACGGACCAGAAGGCTTAAAAACCATTGCTCGTCGTGTACACCACTTCACGGCTATCGTTGCAAAAGCACTTCAATCCGCAGGGTTTAAGCTAGCGCATCAAAACTTCTTTGATACGTTAACGGTTAAAACTGAGCAACAAACAGACATTCTTTACACTAAAGCATTAGCAGCAAGCATCAATTTACGTAAGTTTGATACTGAGCTTGGTATTAGCTTTGATGAAACCACCACTGTTTCTGATTTAGTTGCGCTACTAACAGTATTTGGTGTTGATAATGCAGAATGTGATACGCTTTCTAATGAAGTCGGTGCAGATGAGTTTGCTGCTATCCCTAAAGGGTGTCGCCGTACTTCTTCATTCTTAACACACCCAGTGTTCAATACACATCACAGCGAAACACAAATGCTGCGTTATTTGAAAAAACTAGAAAATAAAGACTTTTCATTAACTCACGGAATGATCCCACTAGGTTCTTGTACCATGAAGTTAAACGCTGTGGCTGAAATGCTTCCGGTAACATGGCCTGAGTTTGGTGGAATTCACCCATTCGCCCCATTAAACCAAGCTGCTGGTTATACAACGTTAGCAACATCACTAAAATCGATGCTGTGTGAGATCACAGGCTACGATGAATTTTCTCTACAGCCTAACTCTGGTGCGTCTGGTGAATACGCAGGTCTAATTGCGATTCAGCGTTATCATCAAAGCCGTGGTGAAGCTCATCGTAATGTCTGCTTGATCCCAAGCTCTGCACACGGTACTAACCCAGCAACGGCTTCAATGGTGTCAATGAAAGTCGTTGTAGTGAAGTGTGATGATAACGGCAATATCGACATGATCGATTTAGCTGAAAAAATCGCAAAACATCAAGAAAACCTATCAAGCATCATGATCACTTACCCTTCTACACATGGTGTGTACGAAGAGCAAGTACGCGAAGTGTGTGACATGGTTCATGCAGTAGGTGGGCAGGTGTACCTTGATGGTGCCAACATGAATGCACAAGTTGGTTTAACAAGTCCAGGCTTCATTGGCTCTGATGTTTCTCATCTAAACTTGCACAAGACTTTCTGTATTCCGCATGGCGGCGGTGGTCCGGGTATGGGTCCTATCGGTGTTAAATCTCACCTAGCGCCTTTCTTACCCGGTCACTCTGAAAACGGTGTTCAAGGTTCAGATTATGCCGTTTCTGCGGCAGATCTAGGCAGTGCCTCTATTCTCCCTATTTCATGGGCATACATTGCGATGATGGGAGAAATGGGCCTGACTGAAGCGACTAAAGTGGCGATCTTAAATGCTAACTACGTTATGGAGCGTTTACGTCCTCACTACCCTGTTTTATATCGTGGCACTAATGGTCGTATTGCTCACGAATGTATTATTGATATCCGCCCGCTTAAAGATGCAACAGGGATCAGTGAAGAAGACATTGCAAAACGTTTAATGGACTTTGGTTTCCATGCGCCAACCATGTCATTCCCAGTGGCGGGAACGTTAATGATTGAACCAACAGAATCTGAAGACTTAGCAGAGCTTGATCGCTTCTGTGAGGCAATGATCGCTATTCGTGAAGAGATGAAAAAAGTACAACAAGGTGAATGGCCATTAGACAATAACCCACTAGTGAATGCACCACACACTCAAGTTGATTTAATGTCTGATGAATGGGATCACCCATACACTCGTGAAGTTGCATGCTTCCCATCAACTCAAGCAAAAGCTTCTAAATACTGGCCTACCGTTAACCGTGTAGATAACGTATTTGGTGATCGAAACTTGATTTGTTCTTGTCCAAGTATTGATAGTTATTTAGAGTAATATTCTACTGTTACAATAAAAAGAAGTACAAAAAAACGGCGAGCCACTTGGTTCGCCTTTTTTATATCTAAAAAACATATTAATCAGATGGTTAAAATTAAAAATAGATTAAAATATTTATAAAAAAAATGACTATGAGCACAAACAAAAACTAGTAACCTGATAATCTCTATGTAAGAATTCATCGTTGTTAAAAGTACACATAATTAAAATTAAGCGTTTCTCTCTTTTATTGACAACTGGTGGCACAGTATGGCTCACCGACTAAATTCGAGCTTGTATTACTATTACTTATGGGATTAGTTTCATTTGAAAAAAAACCTGAACTCAAAACTGTTTAGTTCCGCATTATTAGCGTTTATCAGATCATCACATCAAAAATTCAAAGCTAGCCCATTAGCTTCTCATTCTTATATTTATGATCTCTCTGCTATTGCACTATTATTACTTCCTTTAACACTCTCTAATGCAATCGCTGTACTTTTGGGGCACTCCTTTAGTCATCTCGATTATACTGCCGCTTCAAATTTATTTTTTCATTTGTCTAACCTATTAATCAATATCTATCCGCTCTCATTTTGTGTTATTGCAGGGTATTATTTATCTCATAAAACAACCTTTAGTAGCGCATCATTTATTATTTATTCCGTTACCCTTTTTTATCTACTCTCAATAGAAAGTGGCAGCTTATCGGCGTCTTTTAACTTTCCTAACAATCCATTACTGGCATTATTAAGCGCATCGATTACCTATTTATATTGCTATCGTTTTAATTTACAGCAGCTTGAACCACAAGCTCTCGATTTTTCATCCCGTTTATTCAAGCATGTTTTTCATTTCTTTCTCTTTATTAGTTCGGCCTTATTTTTATCTAAAATAATGGCCAAATTAATCAGTTATTTTACTGCATTGATTGGCAACATGAATGCCGATCCTTTAACCTTCTCTGGCGGGATCGTATACCAAACGATACTCGGGTTACTGGGGGCAATTGGACTTAATGGGCATAACATTCTGTTTACTATTAAACAGACTATTTATGCCGATACACAACAAAACATGGCAGACTGGGCTACAGGTCAAGCTTCCCTTAATATTATTAACCAAGGTTTTTATGATGCTTTCTTATCTATGGGAGGATCAGGTAATACGATAAGCTTACTGTTCTGTATTTTGCTATTTTCTAAAGAGAAAAACCATATCATGCTTGCCCTCGCCGCCTTGCCTTTGGTTATCTTCAATATCAACGAAGTTCTCTTATTCGGCTTACCTATTATCTTTAATCCATTACTCATTGTGCCATTTGTCGCTCTGCCTATCCTCAGTTTTTTTATAACTTACTTAGCTATATTTTCAGGTATTGTCTCACCGGTTACCAATATCGTTGACTGGATGACGCCTCCATTATTTAGTGGCTATATTGCTATGGGAGATAATATTGAAGGCTCCCTGTTACAGCTTGTCATTATTATCACTGGTGTATTTGTTTACCGTCCATTCTATCTTGCGTTTGCGGGTAAATATGCGCTGCATAATAAATCTTCGATTACAAATGCCTCAGTAGAGAAATCAATATTTCAGCACTTATTAACCAACGTAAGAACGTCTGCAGCAAGTAGCTTAGTACACTCATCTGCTCAAAAACGTTTATCTCAAATGCTTCATAAAGATGGCTTTGTAATGCACTACCAATTATTACAACCTATTGTGAAAAAAGACGCCATTTCATTTGAAGCCTTATTACGCTATCAAGACAGTGCAGGAAAACTCTGCCCTCCAACCTTTATCAGTGATTTTCAACTACTAAAAATGATGCCTACCCTAGATAAGTTAGTTATCGATAAGGTATTGGCCGATATGCAAAAAATGTCCCTTTCTCAAAATCAACGTATTGCCATCAATATTTCTGTCGCTTCAATAGAAGAAGAGGGATTTGCAGAGCATTTTATCAGCAGGTTAGAGTACTTTTCTATCCCGCCACACTGGTTAGAAATTGAAATCACCGAAGAGGCGATTTTAAACAACAGTGATAACCTAGTTAGTACCTTAGAAATTTTAAGATCGTACGGAATAAAGATTGCAATGGATGACTTTGGAACGGGTTACGCCTCGTTTCCTCATCTATTTAAATACCCATTTGATAAGATCAAATTAGATCGCTCTTTATTACTAGACGCAACAACACCAAAAGGAAAGCAGCTTTATCAATTAATTACCAAGATGGGACATATTGCGGAGTGTGATGTTGTTGCTGAAGGTATTGAAACAGAAGAAGAGTTTAAGTTTGTTGCCGACTGCGGAGTTAATAAGATCCAGGGCTTCCTTATTTCAAGGCCTATGCCTCTATCTGATGTTCAGAAATTATTAAAACGACAAGACAGAATTCAATCATAGTAATGATAAAGGGGACAAGGAAACTCCCCTTTACCACATCACCAACACTGCCGCGATAGCAATTAAAAGCAACGCCAGCATATCTTTACGCTTAATCCCCTCTTTTAACCAAAAGAAAGAAATCAACATAGTAAAGAATACTTCTACTTGACCTAGTGTCTTCACTAAGGGAACGCTTTGCAATGACATAGCACTAAACCACCCAAGGGAGCCAATAAAGCTTGCGATACTAGTCATAACAACCAATTTAGGTTTGGTAAACATCCCTTTCAATGTATTACGATCTTTAGCTAACATATAGCCCACAAGTAATACAGTTTGTAACAAGATGACCAGTAATAGTACCCAAGCTGCGCGATGTGGAAACGGTAAGTCAACGGTAAGGCTCGCCTCCCGTACCCATAGTGATGTTAAAGCAAAAGAAGTACTGCACGCGAGGCCGATCAATGCAGTTTTAAGGGAGATGCTTCTCATTCCATTAGGACAACTCAACATAAAGACTGAAATGGCTCCAACAGCCACGCCAGCCCAGCCTATTAGTGATAATGAGGTACCAAAGAAAAGAACACCTAAAAACGCAGCAACAGGGGCTTCACTTTTTGCAAGACCAGCACCAATCGCAAAGTTTTTCTGTTTAAACAACACCACCATTAGACCCGTCGCTACTATTTGCATGATGGATGCACCAATAATGTAGAGATAAGAATAAGCAGTAAACGTCGGAATAGAGACAGGATCATAATAATACAGAGCAAACAGATAAAGCCCCGCTAACGGACCTGCCCACAAGAAACGTGACAAGGTAACGCCAGTGACGTTCATTTCTTTGCTTAATCGACTTTGAAACGCATTGCGCCATGATTGGCTAAATGCTGCCAATAACGTAAATAATATCCAGCTCACATTAATCCTTTATAAACCATCCTTGTGACTACATAGTACCTTAGCTTTCGTTAATGTTCTTATATTTCAAGTACTGATTATTTGTTGCTGTGAATTACCCACTATTAAATACACAAAATCCAATCCACATTTAAACTAAAGGAGCATCTCCTCATCACAGATGAAGACTACCTCGGCAGAGATTTGATACGTCGCCCCTGATTTTACCCCATCAGAATGCACCTTTATTTTCTCAAATAAATCAGGTACTAGCTTATCTTTTAATGATTTATGTAACCCTGTCAGTGATTGACGGATAAAATCTTTCGTTAACGTCGCTAACTCGGAATGATCATTTTGTCGCCATTGCCCTTCATCTTCCAACCCCATGGTTTTATATAAACGAACATCGGCTTTCATTTTATCGAGCACAGTTAAATAATCTACCGTTTGTGTTTTATCGTCTTCAAAGTAACGATCCAACACAGCTTTACGGTTATCTTTAAGTAAAAAGAACAGGTAAATAGCCAACAGCTTGCCCGTTAATTGAATTTTCACCCCTGCAACTTCAACCGTTTTTTCTGTTGTTGAAATACTCACTCTAACTTGCGTGTTATTGGCACTATTTAACGCCGACACGGTTTTAGAAAATGAATGCGTTTCCATTTGATTAATAATGCACTCATCCACCTGACGACGCATACGTACAAATGGAATTTCAGCTAATGTTACCGTCGCCTCTTTTGCATTAATGACCTTACCCTGCTTGCCTTG
>JAAGZR010000194.1 GCA_024206155.1 Aliivibrio sp. | reverse complement strand
GCTATGGTATCTATTTATAATCGCGCACTAACAGCCTCAGAAGTCTTACAAAACTATAATGCAACAAGGGGAAGATATGGCATCTAAAAGTGGCCCCGATATAATAGAAGACGGACTTGTTTTATGCTTGGATGCGGCTAGCAAAAGAAGCTATCCCGGAACTGGTACGTCTTTTAATGATATTGTTGGTGGAAACAATGCTACTCTTCTAAATAACATCAGTTTTGACTCAGAAAATGCTGGGATAGTCACTTTTGATGGTACTGATGACTACCTAAATGTAAATGCTCATGCCAGTAATTTAATATTTGCAGCACCCGCAACAATATCACTCTGGTTTAAACCGCTCCACGCAAAAAATGCTAGTACGAGTAGGATAATAGAACTCCAAAGTGATGGTTATAGAGATACAAACGCTGATTCTTTTAGGTTTGATTATGGCATTGGCTCATCTACAACCACGGACGAAACTTTTAATATACTCTGTTGTAAAGACGGCGCGTACAATGATAATAAACATCAAACTAGATTAAAATGTATTCAATACGGATACGATTATCAGAATCAATGGGTTCATGTTTGCTTGACTATGGACGGTTCTACGTGGAGGCTTTACTTAGATACTCAGATTCAAAGTTTACACAAAAGTTACTGGTGGCATGGAGATTCTCTTGGAGATAAGTTTTGTGGTCACTTTTCTCAAAAGACTATTGTAAACATAGGTCGGCTTGAACCCAGTAGCACTGGTTCCGCAATATACGGCGGCCCTTGGGAGATGGGAAATTTTCAGATTTATAATAGGGCTTTGTCCTTGAAAGAAATCCGCCGTAACTATTTATCGACGAAGGAGAGGTTTGCATAATGGCTATTAAATCAGGAGAAACAACATACCATCAAGCCAAGCGCGGGATTGTTCAGAACGGGCTGGTTTTGAATTTGGATGCAGGGGTTGATGCTTCTTATGATGGCGGTACTACGTGGCGCGATCTTGAGGGTGGCAATGACGGTACGTTGACCAACATGACGGATAATTTTGATAGCGCGAATGGTGGGAGTTTGACTTTTGATGGAAGCAACGAACAAGTAATAGGAACAAATTCAGAATTGTTAAGTTTTGGAGATGGCTCAAACGACAGTCCTTTCAGTTTATCTTGTTGGTGTTATCTTGCTGCGAATTCCCCCGCCTCAAATTTTCCTCTGATTGCTAAGTATCGTAGCTACCAACCTTTTCGCGGCGAGTATAGTTTTTCCGTGATCTCTGGTAATAAATTAATCATGCAATGTGTAGATGGCACTACTACGGTGAGATGCCGAAGAACATCTGTTGATAGCTTATCTACTAACAGGTGGTACAATCTAGTATCGACCTATAACGCCAACGGCTCTGATTCAGGACTTGTTCTTTATTTAAATGGCGTAGTTTTTCAATCCTCTGGCGCAGGGGAAGACGGCTCTTATGTCGCTATGCAAAGAGCGGGTGATCCATCGGAGCTTACTATCGGGGGGTTTTTAGACGAAGGTAATACCTTCTATCAAGGTTATTTTAATGGTAATATATCCAACGTTTCCATATACAACCGCGCACTAACCGCTACAGAAGTTTTACAAAATTACAACGTCACACGACATAGATTTGGAGTATAAAAATGGCACAAGACATTCTAATAACACCCGGAAGCGGCGAGCCACAAATACTATTTCGTGGTAGCGGCACTACAGATACTGCTGTAGAGCTTAATGTTCTATCCAGCTATCAAAGTGGAACCGGCTCAGGAACCGCAATTTTGTTTGAAGGTACAGAGGGGCAGCTCTTTGGAATTACAGACAATCTATCTAGTGGTACAATATTTAGTGTTGCCGATATTACGGGTTTACCCACCATAGAAGTTAATTCTGACGGTCAGGTTATTCTTTGTGAATATGGTAGTGGAACTATCATCTATAACGACTTCATCGGCAATGATTCGCTAATACATATTAGTGGAGTTAATTTAGGTGCTAGTGGGATCAGATTTTCTGACGGAACTACGCAGACAACTGCCGGTGGGGGCGGAAGCAGTTATACTGCTGGTAGTGGGTTAACACTATCCGGCACAGAGTTCAACGTTCATGGTGGAAGTGGTCATTTTGCGAATTTAGAAATCCAACCAAATGTAGCAACAGATACAGGGTTAATAGTTCAAGGCGCTGTATCTCAAAGCGCCAATTTACAAGAGTGGCAAAATAGTTCAGAGAACACTCTTTCTCACATAGACACAAGTGGTGTTTATACTAATATAATTGGTACTAGTGGAACTGATATCCTTAGAGTAAAGTATGGCGATGCAATAAGCAATGCTGATGGTTCTACAGGCATAGATGTTACCGGCGTGTGGTTAGACTATGAAGACGGGTCAGAATACGGATCACCTATAAATGATAACGCTTTAGTTATTGGAACTTGGTATAACACTGCTAAAACCATACCAAGCAGGATTAAAATGAGTGCTACTGCATTTAATCTTAGTCTAGCCAATAGTTCAAAAATTGATTGCCAAGGCTCAACAACTAAATTTAATACCAATGTACAACCTTGGTCGTCAGCAAGCACTTGGGATCTAGGTCAACCAACGTCTCCTTGGACAAATGTATACGCTAGTGACACCGTATACGCCAGCGGCTTATCTGCTAGTGGTGTAGAATTAGGAAACCACGTTCCTGTTTCTACCACTAATACACTTTACAACGATGGCGGAACCCTTAAATTTAACGGATCTGCGGTCAACACCGATACTAACACTCAACTATCTACAGAAGAAGTTCAAGATATTGCGGGACCGCTTGTTGCAACTGGTGGTACAAAAACCCTTATAACAGTTACGTATGACGATGCCAATAACGACATGGATTTTGTGGTAGACAATAATCTAGCTAACTATGATAATAGTTCTGCTGGTTTTTTAACTGCTCACCCAAGTATTAGTGCCGCATCGTCTTCTGACAATAGTGGTAGAACATATATACAAGACATTACTCTTGATAGTAATGGGCATGTTACTGGGTTGGTAACAGCAACAGAGACAGTAACAGATACTAACACCCAACTTTCTACAGAAGAAGTTCAAGATATTGCGGGGCCACTTGTCGCAACTGGTGGTACAAAAACTGGAATAACAATCACCTACGATGACGCAAACAACGATATGGATTTCGTTGTCGATCACGATGCAGCCAGTAACTTTGTTGCCAACGAACATATTGATCACACCTCTGTTACGTTAACGGCTGGAGATGGATTAACTGGTGGTGGAGATATTTCCGCAAGCAGAAGTTTTGCTGTAAGCGTTGACGATTCTACGATTGAAATAGATTCTGACTCTTTAAGAGTTAAAGCTGATGGCATTGGTGCATCGCACCTTGCGGACACAGCCGTTACTGCTGGTAGCTATACAGCCGCAGATATTACAGTTGACGCACAGGGCAGATTGACGGCTGCCTCTAACGGTAGCGGAGGAGGGGGAAGCAGCTATACTGCGGGCAGCGGGTTAACCTTAGTCGGAACAGAGTTCAATGTTTATGGTGGAAGTGGTAATTTTCAACAAGTAGATATTACTTCTGACAATACTTTTATGCCTAAAATGGTATTTACTGGATCTGGAGTCACAGATACCCCAGTTACAATGAAGGTTCTTTCTAGCTTTGGTAGCGTTTCTACCTCTGGGACCGCCCTTGCTTTCGAGGGTACTCAGGGGCAATTGTTTGGAATTACTGACAACCTTTCTAGCGGTAATATATTTACTGTAAATGATATAACTGGACTACCGCTCATCTCTGTCAACGCAGACGGTCAAGTTAAATTAGGTGAGTACGCAAGTGGTATCATTGCTCATAAACCAATAACACTGGAAAGTGGAGTTCCCTCCGACACAACAAATAAACTTTATAATGATGGATATTATCCAAAATTTAACGGTTCTGGAATCCCGGTTAGTCACCCCGTAACAAACGCTAGTGGTGTAAATAATATTATGGTAATGAATGAAGGCGATTATACCTCACTTGGTAATAAAGACGCAAACACACTTTACTTTTTAGTTTAGGATTTTAAGATATGGCATCTGTAACAAGAAGTTGTGGAACTGGAGCTAGTGTTTCTACAGGCTTTGGCGCTACCGTCTGGGATAATCCGGGCAATATTACTGCTAGTGATGATTCTTATTCTACCGCTACCTTTAATGCTGATATGGGCGGTACAGGATTTGACTATCTCAAAGCAACCAACTTTGGATTTTCTATAGACTCCGGTGCTACCATAACGGGTATTGAGGTAATTATAGAAAGAAAAGATGCTGGCGGATCAATTACAGACAGTGAAATAAAAATATTAAATGGTGATGGGTCTGCGGGTGTTGGATCAAGCAATAAGTCGGGAGGTGCGGCTTGGCCCACAAGTGATGCTAGCACGACTTTTGGTGGCTCATCTGACACATGGAGTGAAACTTGGACACCCGCTAAGATTAACTCTTCAGATTTTGGTGTTTACATAAGATGTACTTCTGGTGCTGGGTTCGGTGAGTCTGATACAGCATCTGTAGATCATGTGCAAATTACTGTGCATTATAGCGCCGGTGCGACAAACGCTCCAACAGTTGGCGCTACAACAACTGTTGCTATGGCTGACACCACCGGAGCAACTATCAACAAACCAGCTTCTACAGCAGAAGGCGATCTGTTGCTATTGGTTGTGCAGACCCATGAGACGGTGCGAGTTCTTGATCCTATAGAAGGATTTAATTACATATACAAAAACACCCCTTTGGGTTCTATTGAGTCAGGCAAGCATTATACTACTATTCTTTACAAAATTGCAACAGCATCAGAACCCAGTTCGTATACTCTTTCATACGACGATGGAACCAACGAGATGCTTGGTGCTAGTTTAACTAGGATTTCAAGCGTTGATACTGTTTGTCCCATTGGTCCTATTGGTTTCAAACCTTACTACACAACTACTACAAGTAGCCATAAAGGGCCAGCAATCTCTGCCCCCGATGGAGATTGTGTTGTTTTCAGGGTTGCGTCTATACATGACAATATCAGTTCATCAACAACCGCAGATTCTGGGCTAACAGAGGTTTACAATGATGATAACTTTTCAGGCAGTGATAACACCCTTTTAGTAGGTTATGATACCTCTGCTTATGCAGGCACTGCCGACATTCCAGAAAAGGGTTGGACAGCAACCATTAGTGACCGTAACTCTACGTGGACTATTGTTGTGTATGGAGCAAACAATCAATCTGGTAAAACTCTTTCTATACCAAAAGTAAGGTCTGTAGAAACTCAGGGGCAATACACCAACCCTTCCGATGCTTTTATAGAAAAACCATCCGGGACACAACCCGGAGACTTGCTTATGGCCTTTATTGCCGAGGGAGGTGATTCAACCCTTGAGTTTGACTCACCTTTTGGTAATGAAAACTTTACTACGTTACAAGCAGGTACTTTGTACTATAATACTAATTCAGCGCCAAGTCAATACCTTATAGCCTATAAAATTGCCACAGCAACAGAGCCTGATTATTACAGGCTCAATCAAACCGATTGTCAGGGTGGCATTATTCGCATAACGGACTATGATCCTACCAATATATTTGGTACTTATGGTCTTGCTTCTGGCGTTCGTCAGGGTTCTTCTAGTGATCCTACTCCAGCGCAAAGTGGAGAATTTCCTATTGCTTCAGGTTTGGATTCAGATTCTCTTATTATTAAAGGTATATTTTTTAGTGATGACAATATACTTGGAGGCGGGTTGTCGTCATTCACGCCTTCTGGAGTTATACCTAATGGAGCGCACACTGCTGGTGTTTTAATTGAGGAAGATTCAGGAGGAGGTGATGATTATACGATTGGCGTTTATCAAGAAGCTGGAGGATCAGGTAACTCTAGAACTTCGTACTGGGGAACAACTATATATGGTAATACTGATTCTCATATGGCTTTTGCTTTAGGTGTTAACTCAGGTGCTGGAGGTGGAATATCTTCTCAATCAAGTGGTACTGTTGTTCCGGTTGTTCACGCTACAGTAACCAAAGAGATAGACGCTACGGTTGGAACTAGTAGTCCCATATCAATTGATAAACCCGCCGACACAGCAGCGGGCGACTTGCTTTTAGCAACTGCCGTTGCAAACAATGAGATCGCGAGAGACTCTTTTCATTCAAACGGATTTAACTTTTTTCTTACTTCTCCCAGTTCCGGCGACACCACTGCTAGCAGACAGACTTATCTTGCATATAAAATTGCAACAGGGTCAGAACCATCTTCTTACGATTTTGATATTGATCCCGGCGGGACGACTAAAATTGGAATAAGTTTAACAAGAGTAAGCAATGTAGACACGCTTTGTCCTATAGGTTCTTTAAGAATTTACGAAGAATATGACACTGTTCATCGGTCTCCACCTATTGAAATAGATGGGGATTCTCTTGTTTTTCGTCTTTCGTCTATTGAAAATGATGGCACATATTACCCAGACACAAGCATAACCCAGTTGGTGGGCAATGAGACCACCACAACTTCGGATACGTCCCACTTTTTTGGTTATGACACAGTTTCATATGGCAGTGGAGCAACTGCTATTGGAAGAGGATGGACCGGAACCATTGATAACTCATTAAATGTTTCTTTCGTGGTTTATGGCAGCGGGCAATCTAACAAAGTTGCATCTGGTCCTATATTACATTCAATCACTGAATTTAAATTTGTAAATAGTACTAATGCATCAGAAGAAATTGATAAACCAGCCGGAACTACTGAGGGTGATTTACTTGTATTTTTTGCTGTAAACCCAAATGCTGGTAATGATGGTGATAATCCCAAACTTACTGATGAGTCATTTACACCAGTATCGTCTGGAGCGCTTAGAAGTAGCTATAGTGATTATTTAATAGCGTATAAAATTGCTACAGCTTCAGAACCGTCTACTTACACACTTTTTCCAGAAAGTGCAGGAGGCGCTTTATGCCGAATATCTAATTTTGACCCTTCTGATCCAATAGATTTCGCTTCTAGTCATCTTTTACGATCTGATTACGGACTTGATAGTGGAGTTTATCCCGCTGTTACTGCTGGCTCTGACAACCCCTTGGTTTTAAGGGGGATTATGTACAGTAACGCAACGCCAATGTCATCGCTTCAGTTTCCGTTTATGGCAGATTCTGGAACTTATCCCACGCTGATTAGAAATGCAGAAACAACCATTTCTAACGATGCGCAAATTAACGTCTACCGCGAGGCGGGTGGAGAAAGAAATGTTAGGGAGGGTGGTTACTGGCATAACGATGGTGATGGCCTTCTTTCCACTGATTATATCCTGCCGTTTACGATGGCTATAAATACAGCGCCTGCTACTTCTAATAACGTTCGTTTTGGAGACACCACAATAACTAAAGCTTACTTAGGATCACAACAGCTATCAAAAATAAGACTAGGAAGTGTAGTTATAGAACTATAAAGTAATTTAGAGGTTTTACTCAAAAAAAGTGTATGTTTAGATGTATCACGAATCTTTTTAAAATGGAGAAAGTCATGGCAGAATTTAGAGTAGAAATTGCAGACGCAGATGTGGGTAGAGTTTTAACGTCTTTGGCTAAAAATTATCGCAGACCAGATCAGGTTGCGAATCCAGACTTTAATTCAACTCAACCGATTTCTGATGATAACCCAGAAATGATTGATAACCCAGAAACACTTGCTCAGTTTGGTAACAGAATGGTGAGAGAGTTTTTATCAGCAAATGTGTCAGCGTATGAGGTTAGACTCGCAAAACAGCAAGCAGCTAACTCTGTAGACACAAGCGTCACTATTAACGATCCGGCAATTTAATGTTTGTAGGTGTTTGTTATAGCGAATTTCCTCCATGTACGTCTGAAGAAATGACCAAGACGTTCAACGGTGAAGTTGTAGAATATGACATATCAATAGACCAACAACTTCTTAAAGATATTTACATTAAACAAAAACATGAAGACATAGTGTATATTAATATAGAAGAATCATTTATCACAGATAAAAACAAGTAAGTTGGATAAATAAATGGCTAGCGAGATACATCAAAACGACATAGGTACTAGGTTTTTACTAACAGTAAAAGATGATTCGGATTTTGTCAATATTTCCGGTGCTGCTGCGCTACAGGTAGATTTTAGAAAACCCAGTGATACTGTCATAAATAGATCTGCTCTTAGGTTAGACGACGGGAGTTCAGTTTCGGGGGTTATGTACTACGATGCGGTTGCGGGGGATTTAGACGAAGTTGGAAACTACAAGCTCCAAGGCAGAGTTTTTCTTGGTGGCGGTAGTGGGACTTTCTATACAGACATTCACACTTTTAAAGCACACTGCAATCTATAGGGGTAATTATGTCTTGGCAAGGTCAAATGGGTACTGTGGTTAGGCATCTAGTAAATGATACCGATTCCGCAAGCTACAAATTCACCGACAAAAGAATAGAAACATCAATACTGGTTGCTGCTCAACTGGTTATAATTCAGGCAGATTTTGCAAACACTTATGACATAAACGTGGAGGCTTGTTTATTGTCTCCAGACCCAACCGACACCGACACAAAAGATAACGATTTTCTAGCTTTGGTTTGCCTTAAAACCGCCTGCATCATACTGGGCGGTGATATTAGGAGCGAGTCTGGTAATGCAATCTCTATCAAGGATGGCCCTTCCGCCATTGACTTGAGAGGTGTTACACAAACTTTAGCTTTATTATATAAAGACATGTGCGAAAAGTATGAAAACATGTTATTCGCGTATGAATCTGGCGAGTCTTCGATTAACGGACAGGCAATCCTTAGTCCTTACTCTCCCGGTTCTGATACAATCACACGACACGGCGTAGATCACAGATCCGGCGGATATTTTAATTACTAGGAGTATATTTAATGCCTACAATTCAAGATTCTGGAGCAATATTAACTAGCATCGCAGCGGATCTAGCTGACAACAATGCAGGTTTAATTAGTGCTGAAGACGTAAGACACAACATGGAAGACAGCGTTGCTTCTGTTGGAAAAATAATGTCACTTGCTGACACAGAAAACACTTACTACTTTCAAAATACTGTTAAAGTTTCTGGAGACGACTCTGGTGCTGCAAAAATGTTCATCACAGAGGGGGGAGTTCAATTCCCAAATACCCCTGTAGATTATCCTCTACTAACAAATAACATCCAAGTAGAGCCTTATCCG
>JAAGZR010000193.1 GCA_024206155.1 Aliivibrio sp. | reverse complement strand
TTGAATAATGTGATAACCAAATGCAGATTTAACCACGCCAGAGTGATCGCCAACATTAACTAATTGGAAAGCGGCATCTTCAAATTCAGGATCGATAACACCACGTTCAATCCAACCTAAAGAACCACCTTCTTTTGCTGTAGGGATATCTTGAGATGCATCTTTAGCAACAGCCGCAAAATCTTCACCCGCATCTAAACGAGCAAGAACCGCTTCAGCATCTGCTTCATCACCGTTAATTAGAATGTGGCTAACTTCACGTTTCTCTTGCGTAGAATACTTATCTTGATTTGCTTGATAATACTCTTTAACTTCATCATCAGAAATTGGAGCTTGGTCTTTTAGTGACGCGCCAGATAATTCAATGTAAGCAACTTTAACTTGCTCTGGTCGAACAAATTGTTGTTTATTAGCATTATAAAATTCTTTAACTTCTTCTTCTGATACCGCTGCTTTTTCAGCAAATTCAGCCGTATTCAAAGTAATCGTTCTGATTTCACGTTGTTGAGTTTCTAATGCATTTTGCGCGTTAACTTCACTTGGCAACGTAAACTCTGTTGACTCTAAAGCTAAAATTAGTTGATTACGAACTAAGTCTTGGCGTAAATATTCTGCAAAACTATCAGAGCTAAAACCTGCACGACGAAGTGCTATGTTGTAAATCTCTTCATCAAACTTGCCGTCTTTTTGAAATTGAGGCATTGATAGGATCGCTTGACGAATTTGTTCATCACTAACACGTAAACCTAGATCTTGAGCTTGGTTATCTAGTAATGCATCATTAACCATACGGTCTAATACTGATTTACGGAATTGTTCAACATAAGCAGGATCACCTAGTAAAGTTGAGAAGTACTCACCCAACTGTGATTGCATACGGTTACGCTCATTTTGATAAACTTGTTCAAACTCGTTTCGAGTAATTTCTCGTTCACCAACCTTCGCTGCTATTGGTTGACTGCCACCGACTAAATAACTACCTACACCTGCAAATACAAATGAGAAAATAATTAGACCGAGAATGATCTTAACTGCAAGGCCTGTTGAACCTTCGCGAATTCGATCCATCATAATATGTCTTAACTCCTAATCACTGAGCGGAATACTCTATTCCTAAGAAAGTGTTTCAATTTCTATTGATAGTGAAAATAAAAAATAGTTCAACAAAAGAAAAATTTAACAATAAAAAAGCGCATCATTGGATGCGCCTATGACTCAATCTCTAGTCTACTAGCGTTACGCTAGCTTGTGTAGAGTTTTATCTTTATTTCGATTAGTTACACGCATCTTTCAGTGCTTTACCCGCTTTAAATGCAGGTACTTTTGCAGCAGAAATCTCAATTGCTTCGCCAGTTTTAGGGTTACGGCCTGTACGCGCTGCACGCTCTCGAACAAGAAACGAACCAAAGCCAACAAGCGTTACTTGCTCGCCACTTTTTAGTGTCTCTGTTACTGTTTCAACTAAAGCGTCTAAAGCGCGACCAGCCGCAGCTTTTGAGATGTCAGCATTATCAGCAATTTGATCTACTAATTGAGATTTATTCACGGTATTCCCCTTTAAATTATTCATTCAATGATTAATGAATGAGTCCATATTTAGATATTTGATGAGTGAATTAATCTTCACACAATTAGGCTTAACTTAGCGATATCAATATAAGCTGACAAGTCATTTCGGCTCGTCAGCCCTGTTATATCAACGTTTTTTGCTACACATCACTATTTAGATGCTTCAACACTAAAACCTTGAGGATCATTTTTAAGCGCCAAGGTTAATACTTCATCAATCCACTTAACTGGATGCACAGAAAGATCAGCAATTACATTTGCTGGGATTTCTTCTAAATCGCGTGCATTATCCTTTGGAATAATGACAGTTTTAATACCACCACGATGCGCTGCAAGCAGTTTTTCTTTCAAGCCACCAATCGGCAGTACTTCACCACGTAGTGTAATTTCACCTGTCATTGCAACATCAGAACGAACCGGGTTACCTGTTAAACTTGAAACAAGAGCAGTACACATGCCAATACCTGCACTTGGACCATCTTTTGGTGTAGCTCCTTCAGGTACGTGAACATGGATATCACGCTTCTCATAAAAATCAGGATTAATACCTAGTTTTTCAGCACGAGTTCGTACTACTGTCATTGCTGCTTGGATAGACTCTTTCATTACATCGCCAAGTGAACCAGTATAAGTTAACTTACCTTTACCGATCATAGATTCTGCTTCAATTGTCAGTAAATCACCGCCAACTTCAGTCCATGCTAAACCAACGACTTGACCGATACGATCTTCATCATCGGCTTTACCATAATCACAACGTTGAACACCTAAGAAAACTTTTAAATTTTCCTGATTAATCGTTACTTTCTTAATCGTTTTATCTAATAAGATTTGTTTTACCGCTTTACGGCACAATTTAGAAATTTCACGTTCTAAACTACGTACACCGGCTTCACGTGTGTAATAACGGATAATGCCCATTATTGCTGAATCGTCAATTTCAATTTCATTTGCTTTTAAGCCATTACGCTTAATTTGCTTGTTCAATAGATGACTTTTTGCAATATTCAATTTCTCGTCTTCTGTATAACCAGACAGGCGAATTACTTCCATACGATCCAATAATGGACCAGGAATATTCATTGAGTTAGACGTTGCAACAAACATGACATCAGATAAATCGTAATCCACTTCTAAGTAGTGATCACTGAATGCGCTATTTTGCTCCGGATCAAGCACTTCTAATAAAGCAGAAGCAGGATCACCACGCATATCAGATGACATTTTATCGATTTCATCCAATAGGAAAAGTGGGTTCTTTACTTCAACTTTAGATAATTTTTGGATTAGTTTACCTGGTAATGAACCAATGTAAGTACGGCGATGACCACGAATTTCGGCTTCATCGCGAACACCACCTAAAGCCATGCGTGTATATTTACGACCCGTCGCTTTAGCAATAGATTGACCGAGTGACGTTTTACCAACACCAGGAGGACCAACTAAACATAAGATTGGACCTTTAAGTTTTGTTACTCGGCTTTGTACTGCTAAATATTCAAGAATACGTTCTTTAACACGATCTAAACCATAATGGTCTGCGTTTAAGATTTCTTCTGCTTTCGCTAAATCTTTTTTCACTTTTGAGCGTTTAAACCAAGGCACGCCAACCATGCAGTCGATGTAGCTACGAACCACGGTTGCTTCGGCAGACATTGGAGACATCATCTTCAATTTTTGAAGCTCTTGTTCTGCTTTTTCTTGAGCTTCTTTTGGCATTTTGGCATCTACAATTTTTTGTTGTAGAGCTTCAAACTCATCAGGAGCATCATCCAAATCACCAAGTTCTTTTTGAATTGCTTTCATTTGCTCATTCAAATAGTACTCGCGTTGGCTTTTTTCCATCTGCTTTTTAACTCGACCACGGATACGTTTTTCGATTTGTAATAAATCGATTTCCGATTCCATCATGCTCATTAAAAACTCTAAACGAGCGATAACATCAGTAAGCTCTAACACTTCCTGCTTATCAACCAATTTTAGTGGCATATGAGCGGCAATCGTATCAGCAAGACGCGCGGCATCTTCAATCCCATTAAGCGAGGTTAATACTTCAGGTGGGATTTTTTTGTTTAATTTGATAAAGCCTTCAAATTGATTAATTGCAGAGCGCATAATCACTTCTTGTTCGGCATCATCAATAATTGGAGTCAGCAAAAACTCAGCATCTGCTGTAAAGAAATCAGCCTCTAAAAACTGATGAATTTTTGCACGCTGTTGACCTTCAACTAATACTTTAACTGTGCCATCAGGCAATTTTAATAATTGTAAAATTGTCGCAATTGTACCAACACCGTGTAAATCATCTAATTGTGGTTCTTCTTTAGCTGCTTCTTTTTGTGCCACAAGTAGAACTTGTTTATTCTGATCCATTGCCGCTTCTAGGCAACGAATCGATTTTTCACGGCCCACAAACAGTGGAATTACCATATGCGGATACACCACTACATCACGTAATGGCAGAACTGGTATCTCAATGCGCTCGGAACGCTCCAGGTTCATATTCTTCTCTCTTTCCGTCAGTATCTATAGAAATAATATGGGGGCAAGTCGCTAAGAATCAACATTATTTTCAATTAAAAATAAAAAAGGAGGCCAATGCCTCCTTTTTGTCTATTTATTAGCTAAATACGCTATTCTGCAGATATTGCTTTTGATTCTGTATTTTCAAACATTAATAGCGGTTCTGATTCGCCATTAATTACAGATTCGTCGATAACTACTTTAGAAACGCCTTCTTTTGATGGCAATTCATACATAGTATCCAATAATACTGCTTCTAAGATTGAACGAAGACCACGGGCACCTGTTTTACGATCCATTGCTTTTTTCGCAATCGCTTTTAATGCGTCTTCACGGAATTCAAGTTCTGCGCCTTCTAAATCAAATAATGCACCATATTGCTTAGTTAATGCATTTTTAGGTTGGCTTAGTATTTGAACTAAAGCTTCTTCATCTAGCTCTGTCAGAGTTGTAGTTACTGGTAAACGACCAATAAATTCAGGTATCAGACCAAACTTAACAAGATCTTCTGGTTCAATTTGCTTAAATAAATCACCAATGGTTGCTTTATCATCTTTTGAACGAACTTCAGCAGCAAAGCCAATGCCCGTACCAGTAGCAACACGTTGCTCAATCACTTTATCTAAGCCAGCAAATGCACCACCACAGATAAACAAGATCTTAGAAGTATCTACTTGTAAAAACTCTTGCTGCGGGTGCTTTCGGCCACCTTGAGGTGGTACTGATGCAATAGTACCTTCAATCAATTTCAATAGTGCTTGCTGAACACCTTCACCAGATACATCTCGTGTAATTGATGGGTTTTCAGACTTACGAGAAATTTTATCAATTTCATCGATATATACAATGCCACGCTCTGCTTTTGCAGGGTCGTAATCGCATTTTTGTAGTAGCTTTTGAATGATGTTTTCAACATCTTCACCTACATAACCCGCCTCTGTTAATGTGGTTGCATCCGCCATTGTAAACGGTACATCCAAGAAACGTGCTAGAGTCTCAGCAAGCAGTGTTTTACCACTACCTGTTGGTCCGATAAGAAGGATATTACTTTTACCAAGCTCTACGCCATCTTTTGTAGTGTCGCCATTACGTAAACGCTTGTAGTGATTATATACGGCAACCGCTAATACTTTTTTCGCATGCTCTTGACCAATAACATAGTCATCTAAATGCGCACGAATATTTTGCGGTGTCGGTAATGCTTCACTACTCTCTTTTGGAGACAGAGTATTATCTTTTAGTTCTTCGCGAATAATGTCGTTACATAAATCAACGCACTCATCACAAACATAAACAGAAGGACCTGCAATTAGTTTACGAACTTCATGCTGGCTTTTTCCGCAAAAAGAGCAATATAGTAACTTTCCACTATTTTCGTCTTTACGCTTGTCTGTCATTTGCTAACCTCTTAAACGTTGCCTTTATGCTGTAAGTTTATACTAACTTACCTTCTTTGCTGTAAACGTTACTGCTTTTTTATTAATTAGTCACGTTTATTTAACACAGCATCTACAAGACCGTATTTCACTGCATCATCTGCTGCCATGAAATTATCACGATCTGTATCTTTTTCTATCACTTCTAAAGGCTGACCTGTATGCTCTGCAAGCAACGTATTCAACTTCTTCTTAATCGTTAAGATTTCTTGAGCATGAATTTGAATATCTGATGCTTGACCTTGGAAGCCGCCAAGTGGTTGGTGAATCATCACACGAGAGTTAGGCAGAACATAACGTTTGCCTGGTGCGCCACCTGCAAGTAAGAAAGCGCCCATAGAACACGCTTGCCCCATACATACAGTGCTCACATTTGGCTTAATAAACTGCATTGTGTCGTAAATTGACATACCTGCAGTCACAGAGCCACCTGGAGAGTTAATGTATAGGAAGATATCCTTATCCGGGTTTTCAGACTCAAGGAAAAGCAACTGGGCCACAACTAGGTTGGCCATGTGATCTTCAACTTGACCTGTTAAAAAGATAACACGCTCTTTTAACAGACGGGAATAAATATCATACGAACGCTCACCACGTGAAGTTTGCTCAACAACCATAGGAACAAGTGCATCCATAATAGAAGGCATTGTATTGTTTTCTTGATAGCTCATAACCGTATCCCTTATAAAATAAATGGTCCGAATGACGCTTCATTCGGACCATTATTAGCAGATCTTGTGAAACTAAGTCAACTAACTACTTAATTAAATTAGAAATTAAGCAGGCTGTTGATTCATTAGTTCGTTAAAGCCAACTTCTTTTTCAGAAACTTGTGCTTTAGCAAGGATTGCATCGATAGCTTGTTCTTCTAGAGCAACATTACGCATGTTGTTCATCATTTGCTCATTACCTTCGTAGTAAGCAACAACTTCTGTTGGATCTTCGTAAGCTGAAGCCATTTCGTTGATAAGTGCTTTAACTTTCTCATCATCCGCTTTTAGCTCTTCAGTCTTGATTACTTCACCAAGAAGAAGACCAACAACTACGCGACGCTTAGCTTGTTCTTCAAACAATTCACGTGGAAGCTCAGGAGCTGTATCAGCGTTGCCGCCAAAACGTTGAACTGCTTGTTGACGTAGAACTTCAACTTCTTGATCAATAAGAGCAGAAGGAACGTCGATGTTGTTTTGCTCAACTAAACCGTTGATAGCTTGTTCTTTTATCTTGTTTTTAACAGCTTGAGCTAATTCACGCTCCATGTTCTTACGAACTTCAGCTTTAAGACCTTCAACGCCACCTTCAGCACCAAACTTAACAACGAATTCATCATTCAGTTCAGGAAGTTCACGAGCTTCAACTTTAACTACAGTGATAGCGAATTGTGCCGCTTTACCTTTTAGGTTTTCTGCGTGGTAGTCTTCTGGGAAGTTAACGTCAATAGTTACTTCTTCGCCAGCTTTCTTACCTTTGATACCATCTTCAAAACCAGGGATCATACGACCTTGGCCCATTTCTAGAGGGAAGTTATCTGCTTTACCGCCTTCAAATTCTTCACCATCGATAGAACCAACGAAGTTGATTGTAGCGCGAGTACCGTCTTCAGCAGCAACGTCAGCATCAGCCCAAATAGACTGTTGCTTACGTAGTGTTTCTAGCATTTCAGCTACGTCTTCGTCTTTAACTTCAACTTGTGGTTTTTCAACAACAACTTTGTCTAGGCCTTGAAGTGTTACTTCTGGGTAGATTTCAAATGTTGCAGTGAATACTAAATCTTGACCTTCAGCAAATTCTACTGGTGCGAATGTTGGAGCGCCTGCTGGGTTGATTTTGTCTTTAATGATCGCTTCAATGAAGTGACGTTGCATAACTTCACCCATTTTGTCGTTACGAACTGCACTACCGTACATTTTAGCAACCATCTTCATTGGAACTTTACCTTTACGGAAGCCATCAAAGCGACGATTTTTAGCGATGTTAAGAAGCTCAGCATTTACAGCGTCTTCAATGTTTGCCGCTGGTACAGTAATAGTTAGAATGCGCTCTAGGCCTTCTTTAGTTTCAACAGTAACTTGCATGTTTATATAAACCTCAAAATCGACTCAGGTTCTCTGAGTTTGCGACAAAAATACGTGTCGCATCCTTGCGTTACAGGTCTAATAAAATAGAAACCGTAACCCCTATGATTCGTGATCCCAATTGGGTATCTTCTTTTATCTGCTTATATGAATAATAAGTAGATCGCGTACTCTAATTAAATAAAATACGGCATTTAGCCAAGTAGCAAAATAAGACGCGATATTGTAGCGATCTGACCCATCTATGTCGAGACTCACTACACACGTTGATAATCTTTAATAAGAAATTGGGCAATTGGTTAGTTTTTTCAACCCTTTTAACTGCTTTTTTTATTAAATAAATTCATTTTTATGCTGAAATCTTACTTTTTACAATATCTGCCATCATTTCAATATGTAATTCATCATCATTTAAGCATGGAACAAAGGTGTATTTTTGACCACCAGCCTCCATAAATATCTCTTTACACTCTTCTGAAAGCTCTTCTAAGGTTTCTAAGCAATCAGAAGAAAATGCAGGACTAATGATATCTAATGACTTAATTCCTTTTGGTGTAAGTTCAGTTAATATCTCTGAAGTATAAGGTTGCAACCACACTTCTCGCCCAAAACGAGATTGATAGCTCATGCCTATTTGTTGAGATGTTAATCCTAATTCTTGAGCAAGTAATTCTGTTGTTCGTTCACAATGTTTTGCATAGATATCGCCATTATCAACAAAACGCTGTGGGATCCCATGATATGAACATAATACATAATCACCTTTGCCCTTCTTCTCCCACGAAAGACGTATTGATTCAGCAAGCGCTTTAATATAAAGAGGGTGATCATGATAATTATGAACAAACGAAAAGTTTGGTAACACAGGAGTGCTTTTATATTGTTTTCCAATTTGATCAAAAACAGCTGCGGTTGTTGTTCTAGAATATTGAGGATATAGAGGAAGGATAATAATCTCATCACAACCTTGTTGCTCTAATAACTCAATACCTGATTTAATTCTTGGCTCACCATAAGTCATTCCCAATACCACAGGCATAGAAAGACGCTTTTGTAAGGCAACCACTTGTCGCTGTGAATAAACCATCAAAGGGGATCCTTCATCCATCCAAACACTTTCATATAACTTCGCCACTTTAGGCGCCCTTATAGGTAGGATGACACCATGGAGTAATGGACACCAGATAAAACGATTTAGATCGACCACTCGCTTATCATGTAAAAATTCAGATAAAAATGTTTTTACTGCTGATGTGGTTGGTGCGGTTGGCGTACCTAAATTAACTAATAGCACCCCTGCTTTTTTATTATTCACTATCATCGTCCATATTTACTATAAAAAAAGGCGACCAATAAGGTCGCCTTCAATATAACAATAAATTACTGACTGCGTAAGATTACGCTAGTGCTTTTTCGATCTCAGCGCTAACTTCAGCAACTAACTTAGTACCATCAAATTTAAGGTACTGAGTTTTACCCGCTTCGGCTTCTTTATTATAGTAAGCGATAAGTGGTGCAGTTTGCTCATGGTAGATACCTAAACGAGCAAGAACCGTTTCAGGCTTATCATCTTCACGGATAACAAGAAGTTCACCAGTTACATCATCTTGGCCTTCAACTTGAGGCGGGTTAAATGTAACGTGGTAAGTACGACCAGAAGGTAAGTGAGCACGACGGCCAGACATACGCTCAACGATTACTTCGTCAGCAACATCAAACTCAAGAACGTAATCGATAGATACACCGTTCTCTTTTAAACCATCTGCTTGAGGAATTGTTCGAGGGAAACCATCTAGTAGGAAACCTTTAGCGCAATCTTCTTGAGCAATACGCTCTTTAACAAGACCAAGGATGATCTCATCAGATACAAGTTGACCAGCATCAATTACAGATTTAGCTTGTTTGCCTAGCTCTGTACCCGCTTTAATCGCAGCACGTAGCATGTCACCTGTAGAGATTTGTGGAATACCATATTTATCCATGATGAACTGAGCTTGAGTACCTTTACCCGCACCAGGTGCACCTAAAAGGATGATACGCATTGTTTTCCCCTTAAAAAATAATCTTGGAATTTATACCAAACCTTACAAGTAAAAATGATAACTACTTATAAACTTAGGTATAAGTTTTATTTCTAAAAATAAGTCGTGAAAGATACACGGAACTGATAAAGCTATCAAGTTTGCGATGAAAAAAGCAAAAATAACCGCTAAATAGAGTCTATTTCGTAATAATAAAAAAACAATGAGACCTTAGTGTAAAATGCATAGGTCTCATTGCGTTTATCTAGATTACGTTATTATCTATTATTTAGATAATAATTGATTCATTGCACTTAAAAATTGCGATGGATCATCTAAAGAACCACGTTCAGCTAACATAGCTTGTCCAAGCAGCATTTCAACCCAACGACCGAATGCTTCTTCATCCACTTCATCTGCCATTTGCTTGATAAGTACATGTTCTGGGTTTATTTCAAAAATGTACTTCACTTCAGGAGCTGCTTGACCAGCGGCTTCTAGAAGTTTTGCCATTTGTGTACCCATTTCAAAATCATCGGTTACAACAACAGCAGGCGTTGTTGCTAGTTTAAAGGTTGTACGAACCTCTTTCACTCGGTCACCCAAGTATGATTTAGTACGCTCAACAACCGATTTGAACTCTTCTTCTGTTTCTTTTTGCTTTTCTTTTTCCGCTTCATCATCAAACTTGCTTAAATCTAAGCCTGCTTTTGTGATTGATTGGAATTGCTTACCATCGAATTCAGTTAAGTAGCTCATCAGCCACTCATCAATACGATCGTACATTAGAATCACTTCAATGCCTTTTGCTTTAAATTGCTCTAGGTGCGGACTGTTCTTCGCCGCAGCATAGCTGTCTGCCGTTAGGTAGAAGATCTTATCTTGCTCTTCTTTCATGCGTTCAATATACCCAGCTAAGCTCATCGATTGCTCTGAACTGTCTTTTTCCGTGGTAGCAAAACGCAATAAACTAGCAATTTTATCTTTATTCGCAAAATCTTCAGCCAAGCCTTCTTTTAGTACTTGTCCAAATTCTTTCCAGAAATTTTGATATTTTTCATCATCTTTCTTCGCTGTTTTCTCAAGCATACCTAGTACACGTTTAGTACACGCGCCACGTAATGACTGAGTCACTTTATTATCTTGAAGAATTTCACGAGATACGTTTAGCGGAAGATCATTTGAATCAATCAAACCTTTAACAAAACGTAGATAACTAGGCATAAATTGTTCAGCGTCATCCATAATAAATACGCGTTGAACATACAGCTTCAAGCCACTTTTATGATCACGATTCATCATATCAAACGGTGCTTTGGCTGGAATATATAGAAGGCTCGTGTAATCGTTCTTACCTTCTACTTTATTATGGCTCCAAGTCAGTGGATCAGCAAAATCATGCGATACGTGCTTATAAAACTCTTGATACTCAGCATCTTCAATCTCTGATTTACTGCGAGTCCAAAGCGCTTGAGCCTTGTTTACTTGCTCCCACTTTCCTTCTTTATCTTTGCCTTCTTCGTCTTTTTCTACAGACCAAAGAGAAACAGGAATACCGATGTGATCAGAGTATTTACCAATCACTTCTTTAAGGCGCCACTCACTTAAGAACTCTTTACCTTCTTCACGCATATGAAGAATAATATCAGTACCGCGTGTTTCTTTAGTAATGTCTTCAATTGTATAGTCACCCTCACCTTCAGAATGCCACTGAACCGCTTGGTCTTTCTCTACACCCGCTTCACGTGTGCGGACTGTTACTGCATCTGCAACAATGAACGCAGAATAGAAACCGACGCCAAACTGGCCAATCAATTGAGAGTCTTTACTTTGATCATCTGATAGTTTTGAAAAGAAATCAGCAGTGCCTGATTTAGCAATCGTACCTAAATGCTCAATTACATCTTCACGGCTCATGCCAATACCATTATCAGAAATGGTTAAGGTGTTTGCTGCCTCGTTAAAAGATAATTTAACACCAAGGTCGGCATTACCTTCATAAAGGTCACCATTTGATAGTGCTTTGAAACGCAATTTGTCAGATGCATCTGATGCGTTTGAGATTAATTCACGTAAAAAGATCTCTTTATTAGAATATAAAGAATGAATCATAAGATGAAGTAGTTGCTTAACTTCTGACTGAAAGCCGCGTGTTTCTTTGTTATTAATTGTTTGTTCGCTCATCTAAAACTCCGAAAATAACAGAATATATTTAACTTACTAATTGAAATAAGGACATTCATAACTCAATTCAAGGTAAAGCAATATAAAAAATACTGTTTTTTTGCTTTTTTTATACTATAGAATGCGTAATGATACGTTTTGACATAAAATAGACATTCTAAAAATGATACTTGGATATCATTAAATAAGAATCACCATTACTGAGTTAACAACCAATGAATATAGAAAATAACAAAATTATTATTGGCAACCGGTTTCTGTTCGATCCTAACGATAATAGCCTCATTGACACATTAAATGACGATGAGATTATTCGAATTGGTGGCAATGAAAGCCGCGTTTTAAGCCTACTTATTCAAGAACCAGGGAAGGTTGTTAGTCGTCATGAGTTACATGAGTATGTATGGCGAGATCAAGGATTTGAAGTCGATGATTCTAGTTTAACACAAGCTATTTCGACGCTACGGAAAATGCTACAAGACCCAACTAAACTACCTATTTATATAAAAACAGTGCCTAAACGTGGTTATCAATTTATTTCAACTGCCGCCCATCAAGTCACAAATGATATGCTAGAAAGCGCAGATGAAAATAATGATTCTTTAACGGATATCGATAACCCAACAATCGATCATCAAGAAGAATCACCTCAAGAGCTCACGGTGAATAGCTCCGCTAAAGAGCAAACTATAAATTCCGTAGAAAAAGAAAATATCACAACGAATCAGCCACAAGCTCACTTATCGTTACTTGGTACGCTAACTCTGATTATCGCTTTTATTTTGCCTATCATTGCTTATGTGAATCACACACCAAAGTCAGATGCATTCATACAAGTAGCAAAATATGACGACGTGCCTATTTTCGTTCCTGTAAACCACCCGAATATAGACAAATGGCAACCTCTGATTGAGCAATGTACTGTCTTTTATAATTCAAACCATGTTGATACGCTAAAACCAATAGAAGTTATTGCGACGAGTGGTCAACCAAATCAAATCACACTGAATTATATTCATAATGAAGAAAACAGCGATCAAAGTATTAGTGTCCGATTATTGATTGATCAAAAAGAGGTAGATAAAGTATGTGGTTAAATAGCGAGCAACTTCCAATGGCAAAACGCTTTTTCCCCGTCGCTCTTCTTCTAATATCAATGTTAGGCAGTGGGTGGTTTTATTGGGAAAGCGACAGTAAGGTCCAGCAACTATTAACATCTAAAGAATGGCAAAGTATGAGTACCGTTCGTATTGATACTGATTATGATGACATGGGCCCTTTAAAACGCGCAGATATTAAATCCAATGTTGTCTATCTGCCGAATAAGACTTATTCAAAATCATCTACACTGACACTTTTTAGTGGCCAATCTGAGAATGTCCTCCCATTAACGATTAATGTTATGGAAACGGGGAACTGGGATTACAGCGGAGATTACTTATTAATTGACCCTACTGAGTTTAAGGACGTTACCGCCAATGATAATAAAGATTTTTCTGGTTCACAGAAAAAATTGATCATGCGCGTTTTTAGAATGGATGCTCAACAAAGTAAACGTGTTGATGTGGTTAATGATAAAACATTATTACTGACCAGCTTAAATTATGGTTCAGGTATTCTATTTTCTCATTAAAATAGCTTTCGTTAACTGAACATCACAATAAAAATCCGAGATGGCAAATGGCAATTACCCCCGGATTTTTATTGTCTAATCAATAGTCTTCTTACCCAATAATTGATTGCTATTTTAGCTCAATGTAATTCAATACATTCCCATCAAAATCCAGAACTGACAAACGATTATCATCAAGTAAACCATAGCTCGGTTTTCCGCCTTCGTCACGAGGAAAAGTCGTTGAACCCGGGTTAAAAATAATCTGTTCCCTCTTCCATTCGGCTACCGTAATATGCGTATGTCCATGAGCGATGATATCGCCCTTCTTTAATAAAGGATGTTTGTCTGCATTATAAATATGTCCATGTGTTAGAAATAATTTCTGCCCCATAGGTAACAACACAATATTGTAATCAGACATAATAGGAAAAGATAACAGCATTTGATCGACTTCACTGTCACAATTCCCTCTCACTGCGATGATAGACTCTGCGTATTGATTTAATAATTCAGCAACTGCAATAGGATCATGGCCTTCAGGAATCGGGTTTCTTGGCCCAAAATTAATCAGATCACCAAGAAGAATTAAATGATCCGCTTTAGAAGCAGTAAATGCATCAATCATACGTTGAGTCGCAGGCAATGAGCCGTGTAAATCAGAGGCAAAAAATAATTTCACAAGAATCCTTACAATATTTAAGAGCCATTTCAAAGTTCAAGTATAAAGGAAAATCCAATGAAAGTTGCCAATCAGTGAACTCAATTTATACTTAACTTAAACGACAGTTATAAATATCTTGCAGGGAGATGGGATGAAAATACTCATTACGGGAAGTACAGGGTTGATCGGAAAACAGTTACTGGATCACCTTAAAGGTCATGAGCTAGTGCTTCTGACGCGCAATATAGAAAAAGCTCAATCTTCATTAGCTCATTTAGCTTTACCTCATGTTGATTTCATTTCGGATCTTTCTACACTTTCCGATCTTAATAATATTGATACTGTCATTAATTTAGCAGGGGAACCGATTGCTGATAAAAAATGGACCCGTAAACAAAAAAAAATCATCTCTGATAGCCGATGCAAGTTAACTGAGCAATTGGCGCAACTCTGTCTAGCATCCACAACACCACCACGATGCTTTATATCGGGTTCAGCCATTGGCTATTACGGGGATAATGGCCAAAAAGATATTGATGAGGACACTAAGATAGTCTCTTCAGATTTTGCTCATCAAGTCTGCCAGCAGTGGGAAAATAAAGCACTACAAGCTCAAAGTAAAAATACTCGCGTTTGTATTTTACGAACAGGGGTCGTATTATCTCCTTTAGGTGGCGCCCTAAAAAAAATGTTATTGCCTTATAAATTTGGTTTAGGTGGCCCAATAGGAAATGGAAAGCAGTACCTATCTTGGATTCATATTGATGATATGGTTTATGGTATTTTGCATTTAGTTACACAAGAAGAAAGCCAAGGTATTTATAACTTAACGGCCCCTCACCCTGTTTCTAATCGCTTATTTAGTCAAACTTTAGCAAAGACATTAAAACGCCCACACTTTCTATTTACTCCAAACATTATTATTAAAGGTATATTAGGTGAAGCTTCTGTTCTACTAACAGACAGTCAACGAGTTCGACCAAAGCGAATCGTCCATGAAGGATTTAAATTTCGCTATTCTCGAATAGAATCAGCACTCAAACAATTATTAAGCTAAGAATTATAATGATTGGAAGAAACAACGTTACAAATATGTTAATTCCAATCTTTTTCACCAAAATCGAACATAAACAATTAAAAGAGATTACCCATTAATTTTAATTTGTACTCAAATCAATTAAGTAATCACCTCTAATTCTACCAAAACCCTCCAGCTATAATCATTCTCATTTAAAATAATTAACTGATGGATTACTCTATTATGATAAATAAAAAAACATAAAATAAACAATGACATAAACTTAGATTTTACGTACTTTTTTATTTGGTAATTATATAGCATTACTAAGGTCGTGAATTTTACAGTATGATGAACATTGAAAATCGGATGGATTTTAATTATATTACTAACGAATTATCAATGCACATATCTTGCGAAGGACTTAAAAATGAATCCCATACTGGAAGTTAAGGGACTGTACAAAGTGTTTGGTGAAGACACTGACCGCGCCTTTACAATGATTGATGAAGGCTCAAATAAAGAAGAAGTTTTTGAGAAAACAGGGTTAACCATCGGTGTTAACGACGTATCTCTAAGTATTCAAGAAGGTGAAATTTTCGTCATTATGGGGCTCTCTGGTTCTGGTAAATCGACCTTGGTACGACTTCTTAATCGCCTAATCGAACCGACCCAAGGCAATGTACTCCTAAAAGGTAAAGACATTGCACACATCTCTGAAGAAGAACTCCGCGAAGTTCGCCGTAATAACATCTCAATGGTTTTTCAAAACTTTGCCCTAATGCCGCACATGACGGTTATAGAAAATGCGGCTTTTGGCTTAGAACTTGCTGGCGTAGAGATTGAAAAACGTAAACAATGTGCATTAAGTGCATTAGAAAGAGTTGGTCTTGATGTATACGCAGAATCTTATCCCGATGAATTATCAGGTGGCATGAAACAACGCGTTGGTCTAGCAAGAGCACTAGCTTGTGATCCAGACATTCTATTAATGGATGAAGCCTTCTCTGCTCTTGATCCTTTGATTAGAACAGAAATGCAAGATGAGCTGATTCGCCTACAAAATGATGATAAACGTACCATCGTCTTTATCTCTCATGATTTAGATGAAGCCATGCGCATTGGTGACAGAATTGCCATCATGCAAAATGGTGAAGTGGTTCAAGTTGGAACTCCTGATGATATCCTTAACAATCCTGCAAATGATTATGTTGAAGCCTTCTTTCGTGGTGTTAATGTCGCTAACGTCTTAACAGCCAAAGATATAGCTCGTAAAAAACCTGCTGCTATGTTTAAGAAATCAGAACACGATGGTCCTGCATCTGCTCTTCAGTATCTAATGGATAATGACAGAGAATATGGCATCGTTGTAGATAAGAGTAGCCTCTATTCTGGCATCGTCTCTGTTGATTC
>JAAGZR010000192.1 GCA_024206155.1 Aliivibrio sp. | reverse complement strand
TGATGAAGAAATTGAAAAACTAGAGATGGATGGTTCGATTGATTTTTATGAAAACTGCCAATTACGATTAGATAAAAAACGCTTTGATTTAAGTAATTCAAAAGACAAAAGCAAAGCTTATGCGTATCTGTATTCTCATGGTTTTAGCTCTGATGAAATTAAAGAAACATTGAATTAATTACAGCGGCTTTTCCGATAATTTGGCAACGACAAAAAGTAGAAATATAAAAAAGCCCCATAGTTCGAGAGAATGAACTAAGGGGCTAAAGGTAGCCAAAAATTACAATGAGTAAAAGAAGTAAATTTGCGATTTCATGCGAATAATAATGCCACGAATCACATCTAAGAACGCCATAAAGCCAACGGGTTTCTCACCTGATATCCACGCTAAACCTACTGAGCCAACAGGAATATCATAACCTTGGTCTTCTTGCAGTTTTAAACGCACAAAGTGGTGCTTATTATTAACGTTTAATCCTGTCGTTTGGCGAACATTCGTTTCTCGGCCTAGTAAATTACCTTGTGCTTCGCCTGTTGCTTCAATAATGCCTTCTACCTCAGCCACAAAGACTTTTCCAGGATAAACTGCGCTAGAGAATTCAGCAGGGCGTCCAACCGTCACATTACGTATTGCTTGGTGATTAACGCGCATTAATACGTACTTCTCATTGGTATACATCTGCATACGCGGAACCGCACCAATATATTGACCTTCACGCAAAATAAAGTTGGTCACATAGCCATCAGCAGGGGCATAGACTTTAGTATTGTCTAAGTTCCATTGTGCTTGAGTGACACTTTCTTTTGCACTGGCTAATTCACTCTCTTTTGCTTTTACTCCCAATTTTGCATTATCAAGATCTAGCAATGCTTTTTCATTGGCAAGTTTGGCTTTATCTAACAGAGCAACAGCACTGGCTACTTCAATTTCACCAATAGAGACGAGTGTACCTTGTTCATCTAATGCACTTTGAGTAATGGTATTTTTTACTTTACGATTTTGCTCAATGTAGCGTTGTAATGTGAGTTTTTTATATTTTAAATCTTGGCTCTTTGCTTCAATTTGTTTTTGGCTAACCACAATATCACTTTCTGAAGCAGTAATAGCTTGGCGCGCCAGCTTCACATTTTGATTTGCAACTTCAAGTGCCACGTTACTGGCTTCTAATGAAACTTCTGCTTTATTAAGTGCAATTTGATACAGTTCATCATCAATTTCATACACTAATTGGCCTTTGGTCACTTCTTGGTTTGGCTCAACATAAATGTTAGTGACGACCCCTTTAATTTGCGTACTGGCAGGACGAAGCTGAATGTGTGGTGATTGCACCACTGAGCCACCGGAAAGATCCATTGGCGTGAAATTAAGTAAACCAGCCCATACAAACAGCAGCCAAGATCCGCCACCAATATAAGCAAACCCTTGAGTAAACTTATTCCAAGGCATTCCAATCAGACGAAGAAGATAAATAAACAGAGCCCAAACCGCTAATCCCTCAAGCATTGTGATTTTCCTCTTGAGTTGATGCTATTGTGCCAGTTTCTGTTATTGGCGTTTGTGCTTGCGCTTGCGCTTGTGTCTGTAATGGTGAAGTAGGTTGATGCCAAATATCACGAATTTTAATTAATGCTTTTTCGGCATCAACAAAAGCACAAATCACGGCTAAAACCCAGACCCAATGCCAGACAAATCCTATCCAAGTGAGGGCGGTAATAAGCCCTATTTGTTGGTGTTGTTTACTGTGCGCTTTGTTAATTGGTAGTTCATGAAGTTTCCAGAAACCATAAGCAAGCGCAATAATACTTCCAAGCATAACAACACTTGCAGCAACATGTAGCCCAAGATCCTGACCTGATCCAACAAAAGGCATGCTGACTAAACTCATAAATGATTTACCTTAAATAATAATGAAGAGTAAGCATGAGGGATAATTAGGTTGAGTGTCGATAAAGTGCATTTAAATATATCAATATAGTTCAAGTAATGATGTAATCAAACTTTTTTGATTTATCTAAAGTAATGTTTTTCGGTATTGAGTTGGAGTTACTCCATATATACGTTTGAAAGCAACAGAAAATGAAGCCGTTGTTTTATAGCCAACACGGAGTGCGATTTCTTGCATGGATAATGCGCTACTCATTAACGCAATGGCTTCATCACAAATGCTGTGGTGGACAATATCAGTAAACGAAATGCTTTGATCTTGTAAGCGTCGTTGCAGCGTTAATGGCTTCATTCCCATTTTCTGAGCGACAAACTCAAGCGTAGGATAACCAAAGAATAAAGCGTATTTGGCCAACTCAAAAACGATTTTTATAATGTCTTGAGGAAGAGGAATTAACATATAACTCATGGCTTGTTCTACGGTAAATGCCATCACTTGTGATGTTGGTAGCTTAAAGCGTCGAGGGCAAGTGATGTCTTTAACAGGAAACCAGACTTGAGTATTTGGACTGTTCCACACGATAGGGCAGTTGAAGATTGTCTCGATTTCCCCTTTTTTACCAATCATATTTCCTGATAAGTGAATCGCTATAGGCCGGTAGTCATCGCCATGAAACAGTTTTAATAATCGAACGAATGATCCCGCAGCTAAAATACTTTCATGAACGCGAGCTTGAGGCAGCATAGTCGGTGTTAAAATGCGCCATTTTGCAATAGAACCGCTTAACAGCATGTTTACTTGGACGCCTGATTGCAACGCATTATGAATGGTGTTCATGCGCTTTATTGCCATACCTAGATTGGTAGAGCTTGCTAGCAACTGCACAAAAGGCCCGAATTGTTTCAAGCTGTCTGATTGGGTCAGTTTTGCTGTGTAAGCTGGGTCTTGAGTTAATTGTTCGATTTTACAGAGTAAAGCTTCAAGATCGCTTAATGGCATCAATTTTAGTTGATAGTCAAGTAGTTGAGTCGGTATATCAAAATCGGTATAGGTTAGCCCATAATACTTTATCGCATGGTCTATCAGCATTTTCACACTGTGCACTCGCACGAGATAAGTTGCGTTTGGTTTAGCCATGAAACCTCATTAAAAATCATGTTTATACAGCATTATATCTTACTGATATCAATATCTCATGCTACTATTTTCAGCTTCATAACTATATCATTGAGAGGCTATCTTGTTTAAAGGTAAATGGAGTGACGATATTCAAGGGGCTGCATTACACCCTGTTATCATTGAGATTATTCAAAAGGTAAAAGAACAAACAGCTAACAATACAGAGGTTGGGAGTTACCCATTGTCTTATGATGAGTCGATGTATTTTATTGTAGATGATAAAACCGAGTTAAGAGAAAAACGCCGCTCTGAAATTCATCATAAATACCTTGATGTACAGCTGATATTAGAAGGTACAGAAACCTTTGGATACAGTGACTATCCATTATTATCGATTGAAGAAGACTATCTTGCAGAGAAAGACATTGCTTTTAGTAACGATGTGAAAGATGAGCAGTTTGTCACGCTAGAAGCTGGAGAGTTTATTATCTTTAATCCTAAGCAACCACATCGTCCATTAGTTGCTGTTGATGATAAGCCAGAAGCAGTGAAGAAGCTGATTATTAAAGTGAATAGTACGCTGTTGGTGTAGTTAACCAGTACTGTTTTCATCAAATAAACCCCACGCCTTATACTAAATATAGGGCGTGGGGTTTTTATAATGCATCATTTTGTTGGGTATTCAGACCATGTCGAACCATCAAGAGAAACATAGAACTTGTTGTTATATTCCATTAGTGTTGTCCCTGAATTTTCAGCAACCATTTTAGTTTTTGGTAATCCCTGAGTTAAGGCTTTAGGATCAAACGTTTTTTGGCTGTAAATATCTTGCTCTAAAATTCGACTAACTAATGCTGAAATGGCTAAGTAACTTGATTCTGCATTAGTATGAACCGTATCTCCT
>JAAGZR010000191.1 GCA_024206155.1 Aliivibrio sp. | reverse complement strand
TTCTTGGGTCATCATTACCAGGTGGAAGGATCACACCATTTGCATTAGCTTGAGAACCGTCTGGGTAAGCAAGGAATACATTATCAAATTTTGCAGAGTCACGAACTTGTTTTAAGTGAACAACGATAGCATCCGCATTTGCTTCTTGAGGTAATGAGGTTAGTGCTCGTTCTTTAGATAAAATCCAATCAGTAACGTATTGATTATAAGATGCTGTCGTACTTTCTAAGCGTTGCTCTACTTCAGTATCTAAACGCCCTAAAGAAGCATTAAACGATAGGGCTTCAACTAATACTCCCCCGAGTATAATTGCAGCACTAGCTGATATAGCTAGTTTGTTTTTAAGCGATAAGTTTTTTAGCATGTGAGTTCGGCGTTGTTGACCAAATCAGGTAAGGGCCGTAGCCATCCTACGGAACTTACCCGTTAGTTTCTAACAGGCATACCTAGCCCTAGGACTTTGTTCATTGCTTTCACGTTTGCCAACGCCTCACCTACTTGAGCGTTATAACATCTCAAGCTCAATGTACCACTAGTCAGTCCTTTATATCGAGACATTGCCGTCTCAGAGATTGAACGGCGGTGATAGCCAGAGTCGGTTTTCCACTGTTCTAACGTATTGCTTTTAAGTGCATCTACAGCTTCATTCCGAGGGTGTCCTTTTTCCCAGTACCCTGCATTTTTTCTGGGAGGAATAAGAGGCTTGCAGCCTTTGTTCTGCAATACTTCGTGGCATTTTTTCGTGTCATAAGCACCGTCTGCTGATACGGAATGCACCTTTCTACGAAGTGGGTTCAACAGAGTTGGGAGAGCTTCACTATCACCAACATTGACGAGGCTGACTTCTGCGCTGACAATATCATGGGTATCGACATCAACGGCAAGATGCAGTTTACGCCACGTTCTACGCTTTTCTGCGCCATGCTTTTTCACTTTCCATTCGCCTTCACCAAAGACTTTCAGGCCTGTTGAATCAATTGCGATGTGGCGAACTGGACCTTTAGATTTGTTCTTATATTTGACCTTAACGGTCTTTGAACGCTTGCTAATACTGGTGTAGTTAGGGGATCGCAAAGGGACGTTCATCAAAGAAAATATAGAATCGATAAAACCTTGAAGCGCCCGTAAAGGGAGAGAGAAAATCCCTTTAATCATCAAAGCTGTTTCAATAGCTGTATCAGAAAATAGAAAGCCTCTACCACGTTTGCCATGGTGTTTTTTACATTGCCACGCTTTAACGGCTGAGTCGTCAATCCAAAAAGTTACTGAGCCTCGTTTGCACAAGGCTTCATTATACTCATTCCAGTTCGTTATCTTCTTCTTCGATTTACCCATAACATCACTATGCTTCTGCTCCATGGGAGCAGATCGCAGGATTGAGGAAAGGTTCAACTTATTTAGTCAACAACGCCATATGGATGTAATAACAGAGTCTCCTTACCAAGTTAAACTCTTTTGGGATGGTAAGGATGGGCTTGCAG
>JAAGZR010000190.1 GCA_024206155.1 Aliivibrio sp. | reverse complement strand
TTCAGCAACCTGTAATTAAATGCGATTCCGTTTATAAAATATTTGGCAAAAATGCCGAAAAAATGCTTCAAAATGCCAATGGCAAGGTTGTTGCTGAAGAATTTCAAAAAGCTGGTTGTGTAGTCGGAGTTAATAATGCCTCCTTCGAGGTTAATAAGGGTGAGATGCTTGTGGTTATGGGTCTTTCAGGCTCGGGCAAGTCGACCTTGCTTCGTTGTATTTCAAGACTAACCGATGCCACTGCAGGGAATATTTATATTGAGGGTGAAGATTTAACCTCAATGAGTGATAAGGAGTTGATAGAACTTCGTCGCAACAAGATGGGCATGGTGTTTCAGAGTTTTGCATTATTACCCCATAAAACCGTATTAGAAAATATTGCCTTTCCATTGCAAGTGAAAGGCAATAGCACAAAAGACAGCATGCAAAGAGCCAAAGACATGGTTGACCTTGTTGGCTTAACTGGTCGTGAGAATTATTTCCCAAGACAACTCTCTGGTGGTCAGCAGCAACGAGTTGGAATCGCACGCTCTCTAGCTGTTGAACCCGATATTTGGTTCTTGGATGAGCCTTTTTCGGCGCTAGATCCGTTAATTCGTAAAGAGATGCAAGATGAGTTTCTAAGGCTTCAGGGTGTCCTAAATAAGACCATTCTTTTCGTTACTCATGACTTTGATGAAGCACTAAGGCTTGCCGATCGAATTGCAATCATGAAAGATGGCATTATCGAGCAATTGGATACACCTGCAAATATCGTTCTTAATCCAGCAACAGAATACGTTCGCAAGTTTACAGAGGATGTTCCAAGGGAGAAGGTTCTTAAAATTAAATCAGTGATGGAGCCTGTTGGCGATGAAACAGACTTTAGTGATTTAAGGGTCTCCGAAGATGCCATTATTGAAACTGTTGCCGAAGCTGTGCTCGCCGACCCTAAATCAGTTCCCGTACTCAATGCAAATGATGATATTGTTGGTGTTGTACATTCATCTAAAGTAATTCATGTGTTATTTGGTGAAAATTCAACACTAGAAAGCAACGCTTAATGCTAGCACCATGAACTTTATCAATTATTTATCTGAACGCCCTAAACTGACGCAATTGGGCATTGTCCTCATTGTGTTTTTTATTCTCATGTCAATGACAGGGCTCTACCATGATTTGATAGTAGAGCGTCATCTATTTGCCAAGTCTGTTGTTAAGGGAGAAATACAATCTTCGGTTGGTTTTGCTGAATCCATGTCAATGATTCTGAATTGGCAACTTCCTCCTCAACTCGTTAGAATTCCTGAGCTGACTTTTTATCACCCTGTCATTAACACTTCCGCCACCTATGTTCTAATAGCTTTATTGGTAACTGCTGGGCTCTTATACAAAAGCTTTGCAGAGAGTGTCAATAAATCACAGTGGTTACGTGTCAATTGGTTTCAAATTATTAGCAAGGGCTTTGTTGGCATTATTGTGGGTCTTCTGTTTATACCTACTTTGTATAACTGGTTTTTTGGTGAGGTGACAAGAAGTACGTTTTGGGAAATACCATTTATGTTGCAAGATTTTTCTCAGTACCTCATATTTGAATTTTGGGTGACACCAGTTTACGACCCAGAAATTGAAGACTATGAAGACTATGGTCGAGTTCGATTATTTACCCGAGCTATTGGCGCCACTTTATTGTTTTTAATTAATTTAGTTCGGGAATTATTGATTGGTGGTTTTGAGACAGTCGTTTCACTTGCCAATGTTTTTAGTGATCAATCCGGCTGGGATTGGTTGAATGAAAATAAGGATAAGTGGTACTCCAGTGTCCCTGCTATTCCTTGGACAGTATTAACTGCCGGTGCTTTTATTTTGGGTTATAAACTTAAAGGTGTGGGTCTTTCTATATTGGCTGGTTTTAGTTGTATTTACTTGGCTGTATTCGGCCAATGGGAACCCGCAATGCAGACACTCTCTTTTGTGTTGGTTGCTGCGCCGGTCTCTGTTTTATTTGGTGTTATCTGGGGTGTGCTTGCCTACAAGAGTAGAACGGTTGAGAGAGTAATAACGCCATTGCTCCTCGTTGCACAAACGTTTCCACATTTCGCGTATTTGGTACCAATAATTGTGTTCTTTGGTATTGGTGACCATGCGGGTGCGGTTGCAACAATAATTTTTGCAACACCTCCGATGATTCGACTCACCTTGCTAGGTCTCAAAAGAGTCTCTCCAGAGGTTTTAGATGCAGGCAGGATGAGTGGTTGCCATAATTATCAACTGATGTTTAAAGTTTTGATACCTACTGCAAGGCGCGACATTTTAATTGGCGTCAACCAGGTAATTATGCAGTGCTTGGCTATGGCAGTGATTGCTTCTTTTATTGGAGCTATGGGCCTGGGTTTTAACTTATTACTCGCTCTAAACCAACTAAGGGTAGGTCAAGCGCTAGAATTAGGAGTATGTATTGTCCTGATTGCTGTAGTGTTAGATAAATTATCTTTAGCTTGGGCCAATAAGCAAACCGACTACTTTGCCGACCTTTCTTTTGTTGAGAGAAATAAAACAGCTCTTTTGTTTGTTGCAGTTTTCTTTGCCGCTCTTTTGTTTGCTTGGTTTGGTAACTGGATGTTTGCTGATACTGCAAAAGGTATTAATTATTTTTATTTGATTCCTCACAACAAAGGTATTACCACTGAGCCATTTTGGCAGGCAGGCGTTGACTACATGGTTTCAAATTGGAGAGCGGATATTAAAATATTTAACAAGTGGTTACTGGTGGAAGTGTTGATGCCAATGAAAGCGTCTTATCTGGCCATGCCAGCAATAGCAACTTTTGTTCTAACAATGGGTGTTGGTTACATTATTGGTGGCATTCGTTCTGCGATTGTCGTTGGTTCGTTTATGTTGTTTATTGCTCTAACACCCTGGTGGGAAAGAGCCTTGATAACTATGTATATGCTGACGTTTGCAGTCATTGTTTCTGTTTTTATTGGTACGATTGTTGGTGCAATCTGTGTGCAAAATAAGAGGGCAACCAAATTCATTCTTTTGGTTTGTGACACTTTTCAAACTTTTCCGTCGTTCATTTATCTTATTCCGGTGATTATGCTCTTTGGTGTGACTGACACTTCAGTGTTAATTGCGGTCATTGTCTACGCTGTTATTCCGCCTACTCGCTACACCGTAGAAGGCCTGAGAAATGTACCAGAATCTTTGCTTGATGCGGCGGATATGTCGGGCGCAACAAAACTTCAGCGTATGTTTAAAATCGAGTTCCCATTAGCTTTCCCACATATTATGCTGGGCGTCAATCAGTGCGTTGTTTTTGCATTGTTTATGGTTATTATAGGTGCGTTTATTGGTACTGAAGATTTAGGCCAAGAAATAATGCAACAACTTTTTTCTGGAGGCAATATTGGAAGTGGTCTAATGCTTGGTTTATGCGTGGCGTTTATCGGTCTTGCAGTGGATCATTTAATCCAGACCTGGGCAACAAAAAGAAGAAAGTTATTAGGAATTGATTAGTACTATTCTAAGCTTAAAATTATGTTGAAGTGATAAGATGATTGTCACCTATACTCATAATTAAATGACATAAAAAATTATATAAATTAACACTCCTCAATAATTCACATTTAAGTGAAATTAATTAATAATTTGAATTTTGTTTGCCATGATAATATCATCACCATACTGATATTGAAAGAACAGGAGAATGAAAAATGACAATAATTGATGGAAAAAAGATTGCAAAAGAGTTACGACATATAATAACAAAGGAAGTAAAAAAATGTTCACGTCCACCAGGACTGGCAGTTATTTTGGTGGGTGATGATCCAGCCTCTGAAATCTATGTAAAAAATAAATCACGTGCATGTGTCGAGGTCGGATTCTACTCTGACCAGCTCCATAAGTCTGCCAATATAACTCAGGACGAGCTACTTTCAGAAATTCATCGACTTAATGCAAATAAAAGTATAGATGGCATCTTGGTGCAATTACCTTTACCAACGCATATCGATTCTAACTTGATTATTGAGGCAATCATGCCAGAGAAAGATGTTGACGGGTTTAGTAGTGAAAACGCTGGAAAATTGATGCACAACAAGCCCTATATAAGGCCCTGTACTCCGAAAGGGGTTATGATTATGTTGGCAACGATAGATTATGACCTAAAAGGCAAAGATTGTGTCATTATTGGCGCCTCTAATATCGTTGGTAGGCCCATGTCAATGGAATTGCTAAATGCTGGCGCTACGGTTCAGATTTGTCATAAAGATACTAAGGATATTGTTGAGAAGGTTAGAGCTGCTGACGTGATTGTTGCGGCTGCTGGTGTCACCCACTTAGTTAAAGAGGATTGGGTTAAAGAGGGAGCGGTTGTAATTGATGTAGGAATTAACCGCCTCGAAAACGGCACACTGACTGGTGACGTCGACTTTGATGCAATAAAAGATAAGGCGCTTGCGATTTCTCCTGTTCCTGGAGGTGTAGGGCCGATGACAATAGCGACACTTCTAGAAAATACATTAGCAGCCTACAAGGTAAACTCTAGACAATTAGAAAAAGAGGGCAATTCAAATAATTAATAAGTAGAAAATAGAGATTATTTAAGATCTAAAATTGTTAATTTGTTTTGCTATCCATTGATGAAAGAAGTGGGTAGGGTTGTCCATTACTGGAGAAAATTTTCCACCATCAAAAATCAAACCTTTCCTGCCTCTTTGCATGCCTTCAACTACAAAGATATCTTCCAAGAATACTGATTTCCAAAATTCAGCATTAGACTTTATAAGACCTTTTAGTTTTGACATTTCTTCTAGTTTTTTGGCGTAGTATATTGACACATGCTCAATCGACTTTTCGGTAGAGATCGGCTCTACAATAATGGAATATATATGATCCCTATGGACTCCTAATAGTACGTTTGGGTAGAGTGCAATATATTCACTGCCACT
>JAAGZR010000189.1 GCA_024206155.1 Aliivibrio sp. | reverse complement strand
TTTATTCCGGTAATCATGGTGGATCGACCTTTTTCACTTGGAAGATTTACCAACTTGCTTTCGATTTGTTCCCAAGAAAGCCCCAAGTGAAAACAAATAGCAATAATAGCGGATAAATTTTCACTGTTACGGAGTTCCTTTCTTGAGAAGCCAAGTTTAGTTCCAATTGCATCAAGTATGTCTAGTGAGATATCTGACACGTGAATTCTCTTGGTTACGAGTCCTGAATCTTTTCTTCTCTGTGTTACAAATTGTTGTCTTATAGCGGCATCACTTTTACGTTTCATAATCCATTCTCGTTACTTGTCACCAACTACACGCTACACGATCTGTCTATCTAATTGAATGCCTTTTTTATGTGAGGCTCACAATATATGGTTATATCATTATGTTTTTTAAGTGTTTTTATTTTGTGAGGCTCACAGGTTTTGTGAGACTCACAAGGTGCCTTTTTCCGTTTGATAAGATGGCTCCATTATTTGAAGCAGAGAAACAAGACATGGCGAATGATAGATATATGAAAATTGGAGAAGTGCTTGAGAGAACTTCCTACAGCCAAGCTCAGATCTATCGCTTGATGAAATCAGGAGAGTTTCCAAGTGCATATAGACTCTCAAAAAACCGAGTGGCATGGAAAGAATCTGAAGTAGATGCTTGGGTTGAAGAGCGCCAAAGTATTTTTCTAGTACCGCAATTAGATAAAGGACAAAAGCTACTCGAAGAGGTATGGAGAAGATGAAACTAGACATATTCTTAGCTGGCATCAGATTAGAAGAGTGTGATTGGTTAATGAGCGAGTACGAAGCCTATTTAGAGAACGATTATCGTATTAAGCTGCTCAGAAAAATGGCTGATCATGTCTATCAAAGTCGTGGTCAAAGATACAGTTGTGGTCGATTGCATGAGTTGGCAGATAAGCTAGAGTCTTGCAATGAAGGTTTATACCAGTGTAAGAGTGTGGCATGTAAAAAATGCAATCGTCTGTTTAAAATAGAACGTGTTAACAACATCATTGCTTCAATCTTGCTTGACCAAGAGCAAGCACTGGATACTGAATACGGTATCTATACTATTGTTCAATACTCGCGTGGAGTCGATGCATATGACTTCGTCAATTATGATATCCCTAAAGATAAGGACAGATTGAGAAAGTTACTATCTAGATGTGGTATCAGTGGTCCGGTATTGGGGGCGTTCGAGTTAGATTTTCATGATTCACCACAAAAATGGTTACCTCATTATCATGTTCTTATGCGTAAATCGGGTAACGAAGAAGCGATTGAGCGGCTAGGAGAGAGGTTATCGAAGCTTCACCCTAAGCACATTAAGCAGAATAGACAAGCTAGGCCATTTATGAAGCAGGAGTTCAGAGATCCTCTCAAGCAATTGAGTTATTTACATAAGTTGGCTTGTTTTGAAGTTCGCGATTATCAATCGTTTTGGGGGAAGAATCTGACTAAGAAGTATCGGCTGAACAAATTGATGTTCTGTGAATCACTTTGTTGGTTAGATGAACAAGACAGAAGAACGTTGCCATTTCAATGGAATGCGAGAGCATGGTTAAAGAAGTCCAAAGTGTAATCTACGATTTTTGTTGACTACACGAATACCACCTATCTCGAATGCTTAAATAGGTAGTTTTAAGAAACACCAATACAACACTAGTCGACTATTAATTGTGTTCTAGTCACAAGATGTTTATTTCAAATTTTTTGACTTAATAGACGCGCTCGCGCTGCGTTTCTTTTTGTTTATAGTCCATTAAGTTAACAAATTGCTTGGGAGAATTTCCATATGTTTCCTTAAATTTTTTGCAAAAGTAAGATGCGCTAGAAAAACCTGTTAAGTGAGCTACCTTTTTTATAGGATGTTTTTTCTTTAATAGTAAATACGCAGCTTTATTCATTCTTGCTGAAAGTATCAAGTCTGATAACGTGGTTTTTTCTTGAGATATCCTCCTCATAAGTGTAGCTTTTGACATATTAAGATTTTTGGATATTTCTTCTGCTGTCCAACGATGTTGGATTTGTTTAGATATTAGACGATGAACACGTTCAGATATAGAGTCATTTTTTTTAAGATCAAATCTTTTTAGAGTTATAAAAGCATCTCTATTTATTAATTCGCGTAAAAAATCAGTATGTTCGAAAATGCCATTTTGAAGATTAATTAACGAATCGATATAAGGTTTCATTTTTTTAAACGTATAGCTATCATAATCCATATCACACATCACTAAATATAACTCATCGGATAACTCTTTTTTAAACGAAAAATTTATTAATGTATTTGAGGGTAACTGAATCAAAGCTTCCCCTTCTATCACTATGACGCATCCTGGGTATGAGATAGCCCCGAAAAAACCAGTGAATTTAATTATGTGTTTTGACTTAGATACAAAGCTTCCTGTATCTTTTATTTTTGAATTTATTTTTATCTTTCTTATCTTAAACATGTTCTTTATTCGTTATGTTCATTTCTCTTTTTAGCTGTGTCCAGCTTACTGGCGGAGAATATAAATATCCTTGAACCAGAACATCAAGGTTCTTCACGATATCGTGCTGATAAGAGGTTTCGACACCTTCTAAAATAATACCGTTCTTGGCGTAAGGAGATATTACCCTCAATAGATAGTTTATTGTATTAATATCATCAAAGTTATGATGAAGGAAAGACTTGTCTACTTTAATATAATCCCAATCAATAAATCCTAATGATGAGTTTGCAGCATTGTTTTTATGATAATAATCATCTAATAACAATCCTACACCAGAGCGTTTTAATAATCTGATACTACTTTGCAAGCGGCCGCAATTTACATCACAGTCGATATCTGTAATTTCAAGATCAAAGTTAACATCACATTCATTTAAGAGACTTTGCAAAAAAAAACTATCCTTTAAACATGACAAAGTGATATTAAGAGTTATAGGAATATGGACTTTGAGATCACTACAGAACTTAATTTGAGCTAGCGCGACCATTTTTATGAACTCTTGATCAATTTCAGAGAAAAACGTTTCGTTGTAGAAAATTTCACCGGAATCGCTCAAAACTTTAGATAGGATTTCAAGATGCCTTACTTGTCTCTGCTTCAAATCGATTATTGGTTGAAACAAAAACTCAAGCTTAACAAATGATGCATCGCTTCTTACTATGATTCCACTTTCCGTGTATTTATATTCGTACATATTATTCTTCAATGAATTGATGTTGTTTTTTGTATCATCTATATGCATCACTTTTCCGTCTACTAAGCGTGTTGATCTTACAAAAGATTGAGTTGATATTTTCATTATTAACAAGCGTCATAATCCTGACGCACAAGGAATAACTGAAATAACAAAACAGTATGTTCTTTATTCACTGTCTTTTTAGGGACTAGACGGTTACGAACAGTGTGTGATTTCGGTTCAAAAATTTCATTAATTATTTTTGTTTTTCTTGGTGATTACCCCGGTTTGTTATATGGATCACGTTTTTTAGCCAATTTGCGAGTATCAGTTTCTACTTGGGTTGGTTAGCAAAGAAAGAAAGATTGATTGCTCTTGTTCGTGATCGTTTAATCAATTAACGGAGTCTAACTCTGCTCTCTTACTCCTTGGTAAGTTCGATGACTTAGCGTCTCTTCGCTGTTTAGAAGTAACTAAAGTTACGATGATTGTAGTATTTCAAACTGCGCTAGCTCAGCGGAATACCTGTTCGAGTAGCATCAACAATATGCTTACTCCACCAAGTTGTCAACGCCAGTTTAAAATTGACCCACTTATCGACGTTATCGCCGAAGTAAAACTGACCCACCCACGTAATTAACTTCTACTTTCAGATAGATTCTCTAGAACCGTTGGTATGGTTCCAGCCGCCTTCTTTCCTCGTAATCGATAGCTTTCTCCACTGATTTGTACGATGTGCGAGTGATGAAGAAGTCTATCCAGTAACGCCGCCGTCAGTGTCGTATCGTCGGCGAACGCATTTGACCATTGAGAGAACGGCAAGTTACTGGTCACGATAATGCTGCCTTGCTCGTATCTTTTAGCGATGACGTTGAAGAACAAGTTCGCCTCTTCTCTGCCGAACGGTAGATATCCGATTTCATCGACGATAAGAAGCTTTGGAGCGAGCACGCTTCGTCTCAGGTAGCTTTCAAGCTTGCCTTGAGTTTTTGCTGTAGACAGTTGAAGCATTAAGTCTGCTGCTGTGATGAAGCGTGTCTTTAGACCCTTTTGAACCGCTATTTGACCAAGGCTCACAGCAAGGTGGCTTTTACCAACGCCACTTGGGCCAAGTAATATCACGTTTTCCTTTCGCTCAATAAAGGCTAACCCTGTTAGCTCCTTAAGCTGTTTTCTTGGAGCGCCTGTTGCGAACTTGAAGTCATAGTCATCGAATGTTTTCTCCATAGGGAAGCTGGCGAATTTGGTCAGCGTGGCTCTTGTGCGTTCAGCTCTCGCATCAAGCTCTGCGTTGAGAAGTGACTCTAAGTAATCGGCTAGGCTGAACTCACGACTATTAGCGACTTCTGCCAGTCTTGGCCAGTCCTGACCTATAGCTTGTAACTTCAGCGCAGCACAGGCCGCTTCGATGCGATTCATTTGAAGGTTCATACTCGTACCTCCAACAGCGCGTCATAGGTTGAGAGTGGGTGTTGGAAGCTCTCAACTGGCATTACATTATCACCCATTGTTAGCGGTACCATTAGGCGTGTCGGTGACGTGAGGGGTTGAAGTGTAAAGCGCTCTTCATCTAAGAGAACTTGAGGCTTTGTACCCGTCGTACCGTGGATCCGTTGGTGAGCGACCGTTTCTAACCACGCGCCGATATGCCCATTAAGAACATCGACGGTGACTTTAAGTCCGTGTTGTTTGAGTGTCGCTGCAAGCGGAGTAACGAAGCTACTTTTCAAGTAAGAGTTAAATCGCTCCACTTTCCCTTTGGTCTTTGCGCGATAAGGGCGGCAAGCTCTTGGTTTGAAGTTGTACTTCTTAGCGGCAGTGAGCAACATAGGATTCCATCGGTGTTCACCTTCACCGTAAGCATCTCGTTCTATCATGATGGCTTTTGCATTATCGAAGAGAACTTCTTTGGGTACGCCACCGAAGTATTCAAACGCTTCTTCAAGACCTTCAACCCAGTCTTCTTGTCGCTCTCGCTCGCAAAAGCGAACGAAGGTCGCTCTGCTATAACCAAGCGTTGCAACGAAGGCTTTAACACGTACGCCGTAATGCGTGATGGTAGTGAAGTCGACCTGCATCTGCTCACCAGGCTTTGTCTCGAATCGAACCACGGGGTCGACTGGCGTGCTAGGTTTGTATTGCTTGATGTGCTCCTTGAGCATCGTTATACCGCCCTCATAGCCAAGCGCTTTTAATTCACGAAGTAGGACTGTTGCTGGTATCCAATACGGTTTTGCTGCGTCAATGCGAGTACGCAAGTAGTCATGGTATGGCTGAAGTTTAGTTGGTCGCGATTGACGCTCGGGGTACACGAGGGCTTTGCTTCTATCACGGAGATAGTTACGAACGGTATTCCTTGAGATACCCAAATCCTTGGCGATACGGCGGATGCTGCACCCTTGCTGATGTAAAACATGTATTTCCACTAGTT